>JAZUMX010000514.1:0-2282 GCA_045603865.1 Thermoguttaceae bacterium | reverse complement strand
GGTCAGGGCTTGGACGTTAAAGCAAAAGACGTGGACGAAAAGACCGCATTGCATTTTGCCGTCCTGAGTAAAAATATAAATCTGGTTGAGCGCCTTATAGAGCATGGAGCAGACGTCAACGCCGAAGACAAAAACGGACGTACCGCTTTGCTTTTAGCCGCTGAAAACAGTTTTATGAATCTGGCGCAATGGCTGGTTGAGCATGGAGCAGACGTCAACGCCAAAGACTGTTACGGAAAGACGGCTCTGCTTTATATTGCTGAAAACGGTTATCTGAAACAGGCTCAGTGGTTTGTGGAGCATGGCGCGAACGTGAATGCAAAAGACAATAAACAACGAACAGCCTTGTTTCACGCCGTCCAGAGCGGCTCTTTAGAACTGGTTGAGTGGCTGGTCAAGCAGGGACTGGACGTCAACGCGACGGACGACGAGGGAAGAACCGTCCTTCATCATGAATCTCACTGCCGCTTTTTGAAAATTGTTCAATGGCTCGTCAAGCAGGGAATAGACGTCAACGCGACAGACAAAGACGGACATACAGTTTTGTATTACGCCGATAAAGACAACAATCTGCAAGTGATTCGCTGGCTGAAAAAACAGGGCGCCGAGAATTAATTAGTAATTAGTAATTACGCAAAGCGCTGCTCAGTGATTTGGCGAGCTTCGCTCGCGATACGGAAGCGTTTTGGGTTGAGAGGGATTAAATCCATGTATAAGAATATCGCTATTGTTTTATTGCTGATAATTTGTTTTGGATTCTATGCGGAAGACCGTCAAAGAACTCAGCAGAATGCGCGGCTTCAATATACCGTTAAAGTCGTTGCGGCGTTTAATCAAGAGTATTTTTCAAAACACGATCTTGACTGGAACGATTACCTCGCATCCGTTGAGCGGCGTATAGCGGACGACAAAGCAAGTAAAGGCGACAGCGTTCTGGAACAATACTGCGACAACTGCAAATCCTGTTTGCTTTCGCCGGCGTCAGAGGACAGCAAAAGCGACAGTCTGGAGAATCAAAGCCTTAACGATTCAAAAGATTAATAATCGCGTGCGCCTGCGAACGGCGCGTTTTTCTATTGGTTTAGAAAATCAAACATAAAGCCCCAATTATTATGATACGTCAAATAGCTACATTACTTAGTCAAAGTCGTAAAATTTTTAAGAGAGCGCTTATTGCGCTTGTGATTTATATTATTGTTACTGCTGGCGGCGTTATTGTCTTTTCAGATTATTATTGCTATCCTAAAGTAAACGTACAACCGCAAGATAATCTGAAAGTGACAGTTGACAGTTACATTCCTTCTCGTTTTTTTCGGATTCCCTATCTGTTTGGCTATAGTAAATCGCAATTGCCTCGTATAACTATCGGTTTCGAGCGAGAATCCGAGGAGATTGCCAGCATTGTCATAAATGACGTTACGGTAACAGATTTAAATAATCAACAGCGACATTTTGAAATTAATCAAAAGGTTGTTTTCCAAAAATTAGAGTATGACGCTGATAATATTCTCCGTGGCGATTATGTAGAATCGACGCCTGTTTCGCTCTTTGAGGAGCCGGGAAAATATCAGTATGAGATCAATTTAACGGTCAATTCGCCAACTGGTTCTCAAAGACCTTATGTAATAAAGGCGTCTACTGACGTTAAACCATATACAGACGTTATTACAGGTTGGAAGTACATGGCTGACAGTTACGCTCCCCCAACGTGGCTTTTCCCGTTTCCCTTTGATTCGAGTATTTTATAACGAGCCACAGTTTACAAGAAACCAAAACGGTTAATAAGTCAGGGAGAAATAGAAAAGGAAAAAGCGAAGGTTTGTTTCGCGTTTTTCGCCTGACGACGAATGCAGGCGAGGATTCCTGTGGTCGACGTGGACGTCGACCTTCCGAATCGCAAAGCGTAACTCTGTTCGTTTCGATCATGCCCATGGGTTTACACCCGTGGCTCGCCTAAGCGTAACTACGGTTGGTAAACTCAATACAGTATTGTAATTCCGGCGTTTCGGTTCGCCGTTGGCGAACTGCGTAATTCCGCTCGCTACGCTTGCTCCATTACCGCCTTCCAATCCTTTGCGTTCTCTGCGTTCTTTGCGGCTAAAAAAATTGGCTGCTGATACAGCCGCGATCCAATTGTTCGAGCTGACATTCCTGCGAAAGAGATTATTTCTTGTACCGGCAAAGGCGCCCAGAGACGGGCGCCATCCGTGAAGATTTTTGGCATCGTCGATTTGGTATGCACACCTCGCGACATTATTCAGTTGTTGCAAAATTTGCAACAA
>JAZUMX010000513.1:0-2837 GCA_045603865.1 Thermoguttaceae bacterium | reverse complement strand
CAGACGTCTGAATCTGAACCGTCTGTCGCGCCGTCTTTCAACTCCCACGGCGGCGTCAAATTGAATTCTGCCAGAACTTCGCGCTCCGCAGCGCGCATCTCCAATTCGTCTTCCGGCGTCAGGTCGTCAAATCCGATTATATGCAGCGTTCCGTGAACGGCGTAAAGAACCAGCTCGTTTTCCGGCTCCCAGCCGTACTTTTTTGACCACTCGCTGGCAACCGCCGGACAAACCAGAACCTCGCCTTCAATGGAATCGTCCGTTTCTTCCAGAAGAAAACTCAGCACGTCAGCCGGATAATCGTGCCCCAAATGACGCGCGTTGACCTTTTGCATCTCTTCCGGGTCAAGAACGGCGATATCCATTACCGCGTTGGCAACGCCGTGAATCTTTAACGCCGCCTGGACGGCGTCGTGAATCAACGACTCGTTAACCGGATACTCGTCCTGCTGATTGGTAATCGTGATTGAATACATTATTCAAGAGAATATACTATTAATTGCTATATTCCTTTTGCAACGATTTGGCGCGTTCGCTAATATCTTTGGAATAGTTTTCGAGCCTGACTTTTTTGACAATATCTAAAATCATTCCTCTATTGCTGCTGGAGGGAAGCATTTTCTCACACAAATTCAGCAGTTCATTTGCCGCTTTTATGCGTTCAAAACTCTTCAGTTCCTTAAGAAGCAATGAATAGACTTCAAGCTTCATCTCGTTTTTATCAATGTCAAATTCTTTTGCAACGCAGTCAACCAGTTCCAATGTTCGATCTTTATCCTTCAGCTGAGCCATCGTTTGAATAAACGTCTTGTACATAGCATAGCGAAGATTCGGCTCTATCGACGAGTTATCCTGCATTTTATTGACAAATTCACGAATCTTGACCTTTTTCTGGTCGTCAGTCAAATCTTTGAGATGTTTTTCAACGATCGATTCCGCTTCCGCCATTTTGGCTTTCCATTGCGATTCTTCCGGAACGGGATAGATGATAATCGTTTTGAAAAGTTTGGCGAACTCCGGCGTTTTCACAGCTTCAACAAAGTCCGTCGGCAAAGCGTACATGGTCAGATTTGAACCGGAAGCGCCCTGCTGTGTCGCCCAAAACAGGAGATGTTCCGGGTCGGCAATGACCTGATCCGTCAAAAGTTTGAAAATGCCAATCTGATTGATCTTTTCTGTATCCCACGTCCAAATGGACACTTCGCCCTTGACGTTTTGAACCAGCAGATACTTGTTTGCCAGAATCTGAGCGTATTTGACTTTTTGTTCTACGAAGCCTTTTTTAACCAGCTGATTATTTTTCCAGTCCCATACGCCGACGTGTCCGTCCGCCCAAAAGACATACAATTTTTGACCGGTAGAATCAAAGCGCATGTTAATTACCGCCGATTTCGACTCTTTGGCAGCGAATTCATGCGTCAGCTGCTGCAAACTGGAAATGGCGGTGTCAACGACTGGAGCGTATTCTTCCACGTTCCAAACAAACACTTCGCCCTGAGAGTTGCCTGTTGCCAGGTACTTTTCTGACTGGAACGCCATAGCCGTTGGAACGACAGAAGGTTTAATAACCTTAAAGAGCTCTTGGAATTTTGACTTGTCTTTTTTCGCCGTTTCGATGCTGTCGTTTGTCCAAACAGGAATCGGAGCAGCGGAATCTGACGGATAAAACCGCATAAAGTCTGCGCCAGACTCTACATTGATTATATGAATCAAACCGTCCGTCAACGCAACCGCCATTAAACCGGTATCCGCGCTGGCAGGAGCCGCGACCTGAAGAATCTGATATCCCTTGAATTTAACAAACGAACCGAACTGGGAATCCGACTCTTTTACCGGCTGACCGTTGGCGTCAAAACGGAAAATAAACGACTGCGGACGGAAATCAGTAGGTTCAGCTTGAGCGGCAAGAGCGTCGGAAACAAGATCCGCCTGATACTGCATCAGCGTTGGCTTGCTGGGATTGACCGCCAGGAAGTACATTTTTTCATCTCGCGTTGCGGAACAATCCGCAAATCGCCCGACCGTAGACGGCGCAAGCGAAAGCGCGACAGCGCCTGTTGAAACATTGACAACGGACGCCTTGCCAGCAGCGTCTGGAGAGCCAACCAACAGATGAGAACTGTCTGCCGATTGATGCAGCGCGCTTACCGGAGCGCTTTCAACGTCGGTCAACAGCGTAGAGGGAGCAATCGACTTTGCCTGAACTTGATCGTAGACTTTAACCTGTCCCGGCGTTTGAGCCAACTGCGTTACATCTACCGGGACGTCCGCCCCAGTTCCAGCTGCGTTCTCTGGCGATTCCTCGTCCGCTTTCTTTACTCCAGCGTCGGAAGCTGGCAGTTCCGGAACGACGGGAGCGTCTCCCACCGGCGGCTGCAATGCGAAGTCGTTTTCTTTATTGGTTTCTTCCGCTTTATCCTTTTTGGGCTTTCGCTTGTCTCCCCTGTTATTATCTGAAGGCTTTGGACGATCCGGCTTGGCTTGAGCTTGCTGCTGCGGTTGAGGCGCTTGAGACAGCTGCGCTCGTTTCTGGAAATATTCGCTTTGAGTGTAGTCTTCTGGACTGAGCGGTTCTTCAGAATCGTTTTTGGAAGACGAGCTCATAAAAATCAGACCAACAATCAATAGCGCCGCGGCTGCGGCAATAACGCCTGCAATTACGCCGACGTTGTTATTCTTTTTGGAACCAGCTCGCTTGCCGCCGATAGCTGTCGAAGCGCCTTTGCCGGACTTGTCCCGGGCGCCTTTGTCTGACAAGCCGGACTTCTTTTTAGACGTGGACGACAAACCAAGGTTTACCCCCAGCAAAGACCCTTCCGGCGCGTTGATGGGAGGAG
>JAZUMX010000512.1:0-2500 GCA_045603865.1 Thermoguttaceae bacterium | reverse complement strand
TATTGAAGACCGAATGGCGGTCTATGCGATTGAATGGACTCACGACAGAATCTGGTTTTTCGTGGACGATCAGATGTACTTCACCGTCGATTTGAACGAGTTTGACGCCGTTGGACGTCCGTTTGACTATCCGCAATACTTAAAGCTCAACCTGGCTTTAGGCGGCACCTGGGGCGGTCAGATCGACGAATCCATTTTCCCGCAAACGTTTGAAATCGACTACGTCCGCGTCTATCAATTCTGAATTCGGAATGCGGAATGCGGAATTACGCAAAGCGCCTCATTAAATCTACATTTTGAAACGCAAGTTTCACAACAATTAACAATGACGTACAATAATATAATTGTTGATAAAAGCAAAGCATTTGCATTAAGGATTATTCGTTTATGGGAACATTTGAGTTCCGAGAAACGCGAGTATATACTATCAAAGCAAATTTTGAGATCTGGCACCAGTATTGGCGCCAATGTAAAAGAAGCAACACGCGCTCAAAGTAAACCTGATTTTTATTCAAAAATGAATATAGCTCTGAAGGAAGCAAGTGAAACGGAATATTGGCTCGAATTGTTTCATGAGAGCGGTTATCTGGATTCAAATGCTTTTATGAGTATTTATCAAGATTGTCAGGAACTTATAAGATTGTTAGTTTCCATCACAAAAACACAAAAGGATTAGGATAAATTTTTGCGTTTATCAATAGAGTTTGATTACACATAATTAATAATTCCTAATTCCGCATTCCTAATTCCGAATTAATATCATGCCTCCACATTATATTTTTGAGATGAACCGCGTCTGTAAACGTTACGGCGAAAAGACGGTTCTGGAAAACATCAGTCTGTTGTTCTATTACGGCGCGAAAATCGGCATCGTTGGCCAAAACGGCGCGGGCAAGTCAACTCTGCTGAAAATCATAGCGGGAATTGACAAGGACTTTGAAGGGACGGCGGAAATCGCCAAGGGAATGAAGGTTTGCTGCGTCATGCAGGAGCCGGAGCTTGACCTCGATTCCACCGTTCGGGAGAATCTGCTCAAATCGGTTGCCGACGTTCAGGCGAAAATCGACGAGTTCAATCAGATTTCCGTCGATATGGGCGACCCGGATCAGGCGGATAATTTCGACGCTCTGATGGAACGCATGGGCAAGCTTCAGGAAGAAATCGACGCCTGTAACGGCTGGGAGCTGGACAGACGAATCGACATCGCCGCCGACGCTCTGGTTCTGCCGCCGGACGACGCGATTGTTCGGAAGCTGTCCGGGGGAGAGCGGCGCCGCGTCGCGCTGTGCAAGGCTCTGCTGGAACAGCCCGACCTGCTTCTTCTGGACGAACCGACAAACCATCTCGACGCCGAAACGGTGCAGTGGCTCGAAGGTACGCTGCGAGACTATCCCGGCACGGTTATCATCGTTACTCACGACCGCTACTTCCTCGACAATATTACCAAATGGATTCTGGAAATCGACAACGCCCGCGGGATTCCCTTTGAGGGGAACTACTCGTCCTGGCTGGCTCAGAAGGCGGAACTGCTGAGAATTATCGAAAAGAAAGAGACGCAGCGGCAGAAGATTCTGCAGCGGGAACTGGACTGGATTCAAAAAGCCCATCAGGGTCGCAAGCAAAAGAACGAGGCGAGAATCAACGCGTACAATCAGCTGGCGGCTCAGCAAACCATTGACGACAAGTCGGACTGTCTGATTCAAATTGCGCCGGGCGAACGCTTGGGCGACAAAGTCATTCAGTTCAAAAACGTTACAAAGGGATATAATATCGCCGGGAACGACATTACTCTTATCGACAACGCCTCGTTCGACATCCCGCCGGGAGCGATTGTCGGCGTTATCGGCCCCAACGGAACGGGGAAAACAACCATGTTCCGCATGATCGTCGGGGAGGAAAAGCCGGACTCCGGGACGATTGAAATCGGGTCGTCCGTCCAGCTGGCGTATGTTGACCAGCATCGCGACGCGCTGGACGACAACAAAACCATCTTCGAGGAAATCACCGACGGGAAAGACGTCATCGAAATGGGCAAGGTCAAAATCAACAGCCGCGCCTACGTTTCGAGATTCAATTTCCGGGGGACGCAGCAGCAGAAACTCGTCGGGCAATGCTCCGGCGGAGAACGCAACCGCGTCCATCTGGCGAAACTGCTTCGCCGCGGCGGCAACGTTCTCCTGCTGGACGAACCGACCAACGACCTGGACGTCAACACGATGAGAACGCTGGAACAGGCTCTTCTCGACTTCGCCGGGTGCGCCGTCGTTATCAGCCACGACCGATTCTTCCTAGATAGAATCTGTACTCATTTGCTCGTCTACGAGGGCGACGGCAAAGTCCGCTGGTTTGAAGGAAACTTCTCCGACTACGAAGAAATGCTCAAGAAATCCGATCCCAGCCGCTTCGGCAACCGACGAAGCAAGTATAAGAAGATTAAATAATCAAGAGACAGTAGCGCGAAGCGCTTCCTATAGAACCGCTTTAGCGGTTCAATATTAGT
>JAZUMX010000511.1:0-2541 GCA_045603865.1 Thermoguttaceae bacterium | reverse complement strand
AGGGAATATGCCATCATTTGATAGGCGTCGCGTCTCCGTCAGAGCCATACAGTGCTGCTAGATACAAAGAAGCTGCCTCAGCCGTTATAAATGACATTGATGCCCGCGGAAATCAGCCTGTAATGTGCGGAGGTACAGGTCTGTATATCGATGCCGTAACGCGTCCTATGAGATTTGCCGAAAGCAGTGATGAAAACCTGAGAAATGAGCTGCACGAAATAGCTAATTTGCCCGGAGGACGCGAAAAACTCCACAATATGCTGGCAGAAATCGATCCTGACAGTGCAAAAAGGCTGCATCATAATGATGTACGCCGCGTTGTGAGGGCCATTGAAGTTTACAAATTGTCGGGAATCACTCTGACAGAACAGAATCGTCGAGATCGACTCTGCAAGGGAGATTACGATGAAATGATATTCGCCCTTGAGTGGCCAAGGGATGAATTGTATGCGCGAATAAACGCCCGTGTTGACATAAGTCTGATTGTATTCCGGGACGCTGTTGTAATTGTTGGCATAACTGTTGTTGTATGGAGTTGCGAGTTGCGAGTTGCGAGTTGCGAGTTCCGGCGTTGACAGCGTTGACGGCTCTGAGGTTGATTTCTGAGTGGAAACCAAAGGTCCAGGCGCGCCCAATTCAACAGACGAATCCGCGGGAGGACTCAGCGGCGTTTCCGTTGGAGAAACGGCAAGCTGAGAGTCGTTTGGCAAACTCTCTACTGGAGTCAACGGCGTTTCAGGAATTGGCTCAGGCTCTGTCAGCTGTGACGCAACGCCCGTTTCCAGAGTATCGGGCTCAGGAATCGTCGGCGTTTCAATCGGATTGGAATCAACATCTTGAGGATCGGACAATTCCGGCATGGACATCTCCGGGACGTCGGTTTCAGGCGTTGGCAAATCAGCAATATCGTCGGACGGTTCAACGGCAGACGTCAAATCGGGCGTCGGCGCCAAATCCGTTTCTTCGGGAGCTGTTACTTCCGAATTGTCCAGGGTTGATACATCCGGGACTTCAGGCGCAGCGACATTCAACGGATCGTCTCCTGCCTGCGTCGTTTCCTCCGGGATTTCCGGAACTTCCAAATCAACAGACGGAGCTTCCAATTCCGAATCGGACAGATCTGGAACCGGAATATCCGATTCAGTATTGTCTGGAACCGGAACTTCGTCGTCGCTCGGCAGTTCCGGAGTCGGCAAGGAATCGTCCAAACCCAAATCCGTTACTTCCGGAGCGGTAACTTCCGGGGTCGTATCTTCCGGGGCGGGTAATTCCATATCGTCCAAACCTAAATCCGTAACATCCGGAGTCGTTACTTCAGGAACAGAAGGTTCGGAATCGTCCATACCCAAATCCGTAACTTCAGGAGCTGGCGCTTCCAGCGAGGGAGTATCGGGCGCTTCCAAACCCAAATCTGTAACATCAGGAGCTGCAATTTCAGAATCTGTTACTTCCGGAGCGTCAATCTCAAGCGGAGCCGCCGGCGATTGTCCAGTTGAGCGCGGATCGTAGGAAGTCGCGTTGTAATTTGATGGCGCGTTCCCAGCTTGATACCCAGTCCGCATGTCTCCGCGAGACGAATTGAAATTATTCCCGTTGGTCGAAGGCGCATTCCCAGCTTGATACCCCGTCCGCGAATCTCCGCGAGGAGAATTGAAATTGTTCCCGTTGGTCATAGGGGCGCCGCCAGCTTGATATCCCGTCCGCATATCTCCACCGCGAGGCGAATTGAAATTGTTCCCGTTGGTCGATGGCGTTCTTCCAGCAGGATACCCCGTCTGAACGTCTCCGTTAGGCGAATTGTACGCGCGCACGCGAGACGTTTCAGCGCTGTTTACAATACCTTGATTGTTGTTCTCAACGCCATTCTCAGACACGGAAAGATCGTCAGCAACCGGTTTGTTTACATCCTGATTTGTAACGTCAGAAACGCTTTCCTGACCGTTAAGGGCGACTGCGTTTTCATCGTTCTTTTTGCTTCCATTGAGCATTGAGGGAAGCACCAGCAGGAACATAATTGCCGCGGCGCCAATTGAACTCAAAGAGAAGTACAGTCTTCGGCGGCTATCCGGCTCCTTGCTGGCAAAGATGTCCGTACTGGCGTGGGCTTCGGCGGGAGGAGGCGCGTCGGCGTGCCAAATATCCACGTTCTTCTTTCGGGATTTCCTCTTTCTGACGGTTGCCGGTTGTGAAGTTACAGCGCTGACAGACGCATCAGCGGATCCGGACGGAACAGCTTCCGCGCCTTCCGTTTGAGCGGCTTCGACAGGCTTTTTGACAAACGGTTTCTTAACGGCGTTCCAGGCGCCCGATCCAAGTCCAGACCACCATGAGCGATTGAAAATTCGCCATGTTTGCCATGCCTGCTTGGGTTTAGACCAAAAGATCCAGACAAAACAGGCGGCAATCCCCGCCCCAATCCAGGCGGCGCCAGACGAAATCTTTGACCATACCCAGGCGGCGCCCGCTTTGGTTTTACTCACTGCGGATTCGCCTGAAGACTTCTTCCGCTTGAATTTATCGAGGATAAGTCGGGGGCCAAGC
>JAZUMX010000510.1:0-2885 GCA_045603865.1 Thermoguttaceae bacterium | reverse complement strand
TCAACCGCTACAACTACTACGATCAGCTTCAGAAAGTCATCCGCGTTGAAGACTAAAATCTGATTGTAAACGGCAAGGCGTGAACCAATTCGCGTCTGCCGTCTGAGAGAAATTCAAGCCGCGAAGCAGAGAGAATTCTGTTTCGCGGCTTTTGTTTTTAAAATTTTTTCGTTTTTTTGCGTTTTTCAAACGCGGGAGGTCTTTAAAAGAATCTGAAAAAGAGTTATAATAACAGTATAATGCACATTGCGATGATTTGAAACGTTGATTAACACTTAAAATATTTCAGGAGAATTTCGATGTCCTTTTTATTAACGTCTAAAAAACCGAATTGTCAGCGTACCGGATTTACGCTGGTGGAATTGCTGGTTGTTATTGCCATTATCGCAGTTTTGGTCGGTTTATTGATTCCTGCAGTGCAGTCAGCCAGAGAGTCTGCTCGTCAGATGCAATGTAAAAACAATCTTAGCCAGATTGGCAAGGGTTTTAGCACTCATCTTGAACGCAACGGCAACTGGCCAGCAAACGGCTGGGGTTATGGTTGGGCAGGCGACCCGAACATGGGCAACAGCCGACGTCAGCCTGGCGGCTGGATGTACAACATTCTTCCGTATACGGATTATCAGAATATTTGGGAATTGGGGCTCAACGTGGGATCAGGATATAATGATCAAGCGCGTAAGGATGCGATTGGAGAACAAATCAGAACGCCGACGAGTTGGATGAACTGCCCAACGCGCCGCGCCAACAAAGCGTATCCCAACGCCGCCAATCAAGCGGTTGTTAACGCAACATCTCAGAGCGTTCACGCCCGAGCGGATTACTGCGTCAACGCCGGGAATTTCAGCAACTGTACAACAGGATATTCTCTTCCCGGCTGCGTTGGAAGCGTGGATAACGCTTATACCAATCCTACCAGTCTTAACTGGAACGCTTTGGAAAGAGGAAACTGCAGCGGTTACAGCGCTTACTCCAATTCCGGAATTTCCTATTTTGCGTCTCAATTTACAGACTCTGACGTTAAAGACGGATTGAGCAACACGCTTTGCGTGGGAGAAAAATATCTCCCGATTAACCAGCGTTATGACGGCAGAAACGGGTGCGACAACAACCCGGCTTACGTGGGTTACGACTGGGACAACGTCCGTTGGGGACCCGCCTTTGAAGGACAGACCAGACGTCCGGACGAGTTTACAAAGGACAGCAATATGGCTCCAATCGTTGTTAGCTCCAGTATAACGCGCGGCAACGGCAGCTATCGTATGCCGACTCGCGATGAAAAGGACTATTTTTCTGGAAGCCCGAACGATGCGCCTCAGTTTTTTGGATCGGCGCACGCCGCGTTTTTCCAGGGCGTTATGTGCGACGGCGCCGTCAAGAACTTTTCCTATATTATTGACCCTCGAGTAATGGGCTGCTACTGCAACCGCATGGACGGAGTGTCAATTGAGTCAATTACAGTAAAATAATTAGCAATTGTCAATTAGCAATTAGCAATTGACGCAAACGCCTCAATATGCTATATTGTGAGGCGCTAATTTGAAATAATTCGTTTTTCCTTTTAACCGGACGCGAAAGCGTCTAACATGCAGCTATGAAAAAATTTACCTTGATTGCGGCTTTGATCGCCGTTGTTGGACTGTCCTCGCTGGCGTCCGCCGCTGAATTCGGTTCCGTTTCCGCCAAATCCTGGGGAAAGATCGCTGACGGCAAAGAAGTTGTTCTCTACACGCTCACCAACGCCAAGGGCATGACGATGACCGTTACCAACCGCGGCGCGACGATCGTTTCTCTGACCGCTCCGGACAGAGAAGGCAAGTATGAAAACGTTGTTGTTGGGTACGAATCCATTGAAAAGTACGACGACAAAACCCCGTATTTCGGAGCCTTTATCGGTCGTTACGGCAACCGAATTGCCAACGGCAAGTTCACCATTGACGACAAAGAATTCAATACGGAAATCAACGAAGTTTCCCACAACGTTACCCTTCACGGCGGCAAAGTCGGTTTCGACAAGAAAGTCTATTTCGGCGTTCCGACTGTTACCCCGATTGGTCCGAGAGTTCAGTTCTTCTTTGAAAGCAAAGACGGCGAACAGGGATTCCCTGGAACGCTGCGCGGAGTCGTTACCTATACGCTTACCAACAACAATGAGCTGGTTTGCAACTACGTCGCCTTTACCGACAAGCCGACCGTTTGCAACCTGACCAACCACTCCTACTTCAACCTCAGCGCCGGCGACCTGTCCAAGGACAACCTCAACGCGACGCTTCAGCTCAAGATTAACGCTGAAAAGTACAATCCGGTTGACAAAAACCTCATCCCGACCGGAATCGAATCGGTAGAAGACACGCCGTTTGACTTCCGCGAATTCAAGGAAATCGGCGAAGATCACGACGCTGACTGCGAACAGTTCAAGTTCACCGGCGGATACGATCACAACTGGGTTCTCGACAAGGGCATTACCAAAGAACCGGAAGAAGCCGCCGTTCTGAAAGACCCGATTTCCGGCCGCGTCATGACCGTTTTGACGACCGAACCCGGCGTTCAGTTCTACGCAGGCGTTGCTCTCGACGGAACGAACATTGTCAACGGCAAACCGGTTAACCGCCGCGCCGCCGTCTGCCTGGAAACCCAGCATTATCCAGACTCCCCCAACCATCCGGACTTCCCGTCAACCGTTCTTCGCCCCGGCGAAAGATACAATTCCACCACGATTTACAAGTTCACGGTTGAAGAATAATATCTGAATTAAACAAAAAAGCCGATGACAGACTGCCATCGGCTTTTTTTATTTGTAAGAAAACTATTTGTTGTTTACTCTCTCAAACCGGTACAGCGGGCAGCCCTCGCATTGCGGCTTGGACTTGTGACAGAATTGCTTT
>JAZUMX010000509.1:0-14819 GCA_045603865.1 Thermoguttaceae bacterium | reverse complement strand
TTCCTGATTGGAAGTGGGTAATGCCAAAAAAGGCTTTTTCGGAGGCATAACCTTGTCCTACTGCCCGTGTGGCTTCGCACCCGGCTCGCCTATCGCAACTAACTACCATGAACTATACAAGACTTTTTATGTTATCTATCGCGTTTAACGCATTGTTGACGTTTAATCTCGCGTTCGCTCAGGACAAGCCGGCGTGTCCGCTGGGCGACGGCTGGAAGTTCAATGCGTATTTGAGCGACGAGTTCAATCAGGATCAGCTGGACGACGTTAAATGGTTTAACTTCAACCCGATTTGGCGGGGGCGCAAACCGGCGAAGTTCTGTAAAGAAAACGTCTATCTCAAAGACGGGAAACTGTGTCTGCGGGCAGACGTTGCGCCGGAAGGGTACTATTCAGAACAGGACAAAAAGAAGGGATACCATACGTTCCGAACCGCCGCCGTCCAAAGCCGGCAGACTGTCTTGTACGGCTATTTTGAAGTCCGCAGCAAGTCAATGAACTCGCGGGCGTCGAGCGCGTTCTGGTTCTATAAAACCTTCGGTTCTCACGGATACCGGTTTGAGACCGTTTCCGCCCTGGAGTCCTATTGGTGTGACAAGGACACGCCGCCGGAAGTCTGGACGGAAATTGACGTCTACGAGATGTGCGCCAAAAATCCCAAATACAGTTCCAAGTTTTTGATGAACGGACACGTCGTCTATACGCCCGAGTTCAAACATCTCCAGCGCCCGCAGCGGTGGAATCTCCCGTTTAATCCCTTTGAGGAATTCCACGTTTACGGCTTGGAATGGACGCCGGACTATCTCAAATGGTACGTTGACGGCAAATGCGTCGGAGAGCTGAAAAACGAGTTCTGGAATCAGCCGCTAACGATCAACTTCGACTCGGAAACGTTTCCTGACTGGTTCGGTCTGCCCGACCCGAAAGACCTGCCCAGCGTCTTCGAGATTGACTATATTCGCGTCTGGGAGAAGAAATAGTCAAAATTGCAGCGATTTGGAAGTCGGAATGGACGGGATAATATTTCCGCCTGAAGAGCCAACTTAAGAACCCGCGTCTCGGCTGAGCCGCGGATTGTTAAGCATGGGCTGCTTCTGATTTGTCAATTATTTCGATTGTCTGCGAGAAGCTGCTGTTGAGCCTGTTCAAAAGTTATGCCCATACGATTCCCATAATTGATCTGAAGGAATTCGATATCGCGGCCATACCAAACGCAAATCCGTCTATCTCCAATAAAACGATAATGACACGAAGGGCAATTCCAGCGTGCAACCGGATTCAAATTATACAGGAGTTCAATCCCCCAATTTGACAGTTTAACGCTAAACGGATTATGACTGCGATTAGTCGCCTGATTTGAGAAGTGTGATTCAAACGTACGGTATTGCGGGTTATCGGTCTGGATTACCTCTTTGCAGATCCCGTCTTGAGACCAGATTCGTATGGTTCTGCCAATATCCCGCGAGAGAATTTCGCCGGTGGAAAGTTCTATCACATCCTCGACATTTTGCGTATGCCCATCACGAATGCTTATACCTGTTGCATTTGGAGACCAGTATCTCATGGTATTATCTTTGCTCCACGAGAGAATATCGCCTGAGCAATGTTCTATGACGCCTTTAATACGGTCTGTATGCCCTTCCAGTACCGCTTTACATCTCCCATCAGGAAACCACAGACGCAAGTTGTTATCGAATCCCCACGAGAGAATATCGCCTGAGCTAAGTTCTAACGCGCCGGTAATACAGCCTGTATGTCCTTCCAGAACCGATTTACAAACCCCATCTGGAGACCAAAGACGCAATGCATAATCAAACGCTCCCCATGAGAGAATGTCGCCCGAGCGAAGTTCTATGGCGTTTATGATACTGCTTGTATGTCCTTTCAGAACCGCTTTACATCTTCCATCTGAAGACCAAATTCGCAAGACGTTATCCGATTCTCCCCACGTGAGAATGTCGCCGGAACTAAGAACCATGGAGAGTGCGGCGTCTGTATTTTCATCCTGATCATTACTCGTTCCCGTTTCCTTATCCTCGTTATAAAGGTTGTTAACTCTTGTCCCTTCATTTACCGCAAACAATTCATGATTATCAGAATTTTCTATGACCAGTTTACACGGATTCGGAGAGTATTCTTTGGAACGGCTGGCTTTATTGAGCCAGATCCAGTCACATGGAGAGGTTTCCTTTTTGGGGTTGAGCCAGCGTTGCGCCGCTTGCGTTACAGGACAGGCGTCAGCAATATCTGATGCAATCTGAAGCATGATTTTGTATGCGCGATTATCCTCGCAATTGCGGCGCAAGAAATGCGCGTTACTGCAAATGACATCAAAATAGGCGTCGCAGACTGACGAAGCGCCGCTCAATTTGTCTCGGAAAGTAATATAATCCATTATAACGCGTTCAACGCTGCCGAATCGAAGCCGCTTCATCAGGAATGCAAAATCGGACAGAACGTCTGACGCTTCTTTTGTCATGTTCGCGTTCATCAAATGCGATGGCAGCCAGTTTAAGAAATAGCGTTGAACCGTATTTGGCTCTTCGTCTGTTCTCGTCGTCCATTGCAGCTCACCAGATTTATACAGTTCCATCCCGCGATTGGCAAAATTTTCTTTTGCTTCATCGGGATAGACATAGTAATTACCGGATTTATTTTTGTCAAAGCAGTAGTCAATAATGCCATTCTGGAATGGCGTAATTGTATCTTCGTCTGTATATCCTGACTGAACAAACAACGTACCCAGCAGATCCAGTCGATTGTCGAGTTCGGATTCACGGCGGATTCCCAGACAGTATTTCAGAACGGCTCGCGGAATTGGTTCGCACGACGTTAATATATAGCTCAGCATTGGGCGAACTTCATTTTTAAACAATTTGCTGTCTTCGAAAAAGAGACGAGCAAATTGTGAGTGAATGTATCCAATAACGCCGCTGGGCAAGTTGATAATATTATCAATTGTCAACGAGTCTTTGTTCAAATCGCGAAAGACCATTTCCGGATACAGGAACGATCCATCGGATTTTTCCAGAAGAATATTAATCAGTTTATCATCCGAGATCGACAGACCCATTTCCTTGCATTCGTGGAGAATATATTCTCTTAGGTCGCAGTAGTTTTCATAATCCGAGAACTCGATAGGCGCAAATTGAGCTAAATTTCGATTTACAGCGTCATCGCAATCTCGCGATGTGATGAAAAAGCATAACCAGGACGGCAGATTATCAAGATTTTCGCTGATCAAAGATGCAATTTCGTTGCGGTGGTTCTCTGTCGCTTTGTCCAAAGCGTCAACAAGGATCCATTGCGTTAATTTCTCCCCGTCACTTTCATTTGCCAACAAATCGACAATAAGCGATTTGAACAGCGTTTGCGGATCTCCTGTTTGTAAATCAATCGTGTCCTGATTTTCGTTGAGATAATTTAAAAGCTTTTTTCGATACGAAGAGTTAGTGTGCGCCAGTTGATACGAAATGGATTTTATGAAAGTAAGCGGTTTGTGAGTTTCCAATAGATTGTATTCAATAAAATACACAGCGCCGATTGCTAAAGAATAACGATAATAAAGTTCCGCTGCGAATCGGCTTTTTCCAAACGCAGGACCTTTTTTGAGCCATAAAACGCGATCTGACTCTGCAAGAACGCCATTGTCGCCTTGAATAATTTTATCTTCAAACAAATTAAAAATCGACTTGCGTCCGCAGAATTTGCGAACAATTTTCGTCTCGAATTCATGAGTCTGTTCATTGTACAGAACCTGAGTTCCTCGGTCAAGTCTCCGCAAATGGTCATTAATTATCCATGGACGAAGGAGTTTCTTGAGTTCGCGCATTTCGCCGCTGTACAACATAACTTTTTGCAAAGATTTGTCAAGCGATTCAAGCGTTTGGTCAAACCAGGCATCGTCAATGCTTTCCGCAGTCCAATGTAAACGCCAATCCTGAAAATTAGTTAAGATTTGATCTTTAAGCAGATTTGGCGGACACTCGCCATCTTCCATATTTTCCAATTGGATCGAGAAAACGGATTTTTTGCAGACTCCTGTTGCATAAGAGAGAATTTCTCGACAAACGCTGTTGGGTCTCAAAGTTTTGTGAGTCAAGCAGACCAAAACGACGTCAGCCAGTTCGATGCCATTAAAAATTTGCCTGCGCCAATCGTCTCCCGGCAGAATTCTCTCTCTGGGGATCCAGACTTCATGTCCCAGACTTTCCAGGTACGCTTTGATTTTAAGCGCCACGCTTTCGTTATTCGGTTCTGGATACCGCAGATTACCCGATTCGTCCTGAGATCCGATTTCGTGTCCGTAACAGATAAAAATTTTCAGCGGTTTTGCAGTTTTGTCCATGGTGACGTTGTATTGTAAAAATTGAGGAAAACAGGCGTTATGGTTTACAAAAAAACTGGATATAATTGATTATTAAATTAAGTTGATTCAATTATAAATGGCGAACGACGCCAGCTTGGACTCATCGATTTTGCCAATGAGGAACTGATGAGCCTGATCAAAAGTTATATTCATGCGATTTCCAAAATTAAGCTGAAGGAATTCATGGAAACCGTCATGCCAAACGCAAATACACGTCGGGGCTGAAAATTGTGATTTACATTCATCGCTGTTCCATTGGATAAGCGGTTTGGAATAGTGTTGTAAACAAATACCCCCGTCGTTTTCTTTTGCATAAAACGATCCATAGCATTTTTCTGGATGAATCATTTTATAATATGAGTCGTATTGCGGATTATCGGATTCGACGACCTCTTTACTCATTCCATCAGTAGACCAGATGAACATGGCGCTGTTATCGCTCCATGAGAGAATGTTGCCGGATAGAAGCTCCATCGCGCCTTTGATAGGATCAGGATGTCCTTGCAGAACCGCTTTACAAGTCCCATAAACAGACCAAAGACGCATGATACGACCGCTCCATGAGAGAATATCTCCGGATTTAAGCTCAATAACGCCGCAGACGCCCTCTGAATTTCTGCGATCTTTTCTTTTACTGGATAATGCGCTGTCATCGGCGATAGACGTCGCCTTGACATTTGCATTCTCTATTGCAGGTTTATAGGGTTTGGGCTGATATTCTTTTGGACGTTTGACTTTCTTGAGCCAGAACCAGTCGCAGGGAGAGTAGGCGTCTGGCGGATTGAGCCAACTCTGTGCTGAGCGTGTTACATGACATTCATCAGCGGCTTCTGTCGCAATTTGAAGCATAATCTTATATGCAGGATTGTCTGCGTTGTTGCGGCGCAGTAAATGCGCGTTGCTGCAAATTACGTCAATAAAGTTGTCGCATTTTGGTGAAATTCCTTTGATTTCGTTTCGGAATAAAACATAATCCTGTAAAACGCGATCGACGTTCCCGTATCGCAGACGATACATTAAATACGAAAAATCTGCCAAAACGGCTGCCGCTTCATTTATCATGTTCGCTTCTATCAAATGAGAAGGCAGCCACGTTAGAAAGTAACGGCGTGTAACATCAGGATTTTTATCTGCCCTCGTCTTCCATTGCAGAGCGCCGGAATTGTATAAATCCATACCGCGATTGGCAAAATCTTCTTTGCGTTCGTCAGGATAAACATAGAAATCCTGAGCGTTATCGTGGTTAAAGCAGTAGTCATTAACGCATTTATGAAACGACTTGATTGTATCTTCGTCTTTCCAGCCAGACTGTTCAAAAAACGTACCCAGGGATTTTAGTCGATTGTCGAGCGCTGAATCCTGTTTAATATTAAGACAGCGCTTAAGAACGCCTCGCGGGATCGGCTCATGGGCTGTTAAAATGAAGCCCAGCATTGGGCGAATTTCACTTTCATACAATTCAGTATTATTGCCGAAGAACCGCTTAAACTGAGAATGAATGTACCCGATTACGCCTGGCGGCAAAGTTGGAATGTTGTCGATTGAAATTTCTCCCTTTCTCAAATCGCTGAATACCATTTGCGGAAACAGAAAAGTTCCTTCGGACTTGTCATAAATCATTTGAATCAGATCTTCTTTGTTAATTTGTCCTTCCAGGTTAATCCGTCTTTCCGAAATCACCTTCTCTAATTCGTTGCGAATGAATTCTCGCACATCGTTGAAGTTTTCTTCATTCGTGAACTTAATAGGCGTAAATTCTGCAAATTCCCTGTTCACGGCGATGTCATCTCGAGACGTAATGAAAAAGCAAATCCACGGCGGGAGTTTGTCCAGATTATCTTTGATAAGGGACGCAATTTCGTTTTGACTGGTTTTGATGTCCGTTGCTTCGTCCAGCGCGTCAACAAGAATCCATTGAGTTCCCATTTTTCCGTCAATCCCGACCTTTATCAGATTGGTAATAAGCGTTGTAAAAAGCGTTTGCGGGTCGCCAGCTTCAAGGTCGATTGTCTCCTTGTTCTCTTTGAGATAATGCAACAGAATTTTCCGGTACGTTGAGTTTACCTGCGCCAGCTGATACGCAATAGACCTAATGAACGTTTGCGCTTTATGAGTTTTCTTTTCAAGGTATTGAATAAAATACATTGCGCTGATTGGATAACACGATAATTTAAACGAATTTCAGCTGCGAATCGGCTCTTGCCAAACCCCGGACCTTTTTTGAGCCATAAAACGCGTTTATCTTTGTTGCGAATAGCTTTGCCGCCTTGTTTAATCTGTTCTTCAAATAATTTGAAAAGCGATTCGCGCCCATAGAATTGGCGGGCATTTCTTGCTATCCACTCGTTTGTTTGAGGATTTTTAAGATATTTTACATCGCCAGCAAGTCTCCTCAACAGACTGTCCATGTTCCAGGGGTTGAGAAATCTTTTTAGTTTTCCCATTTCAATGCCATACAGTCGGACGTCCTTCTCTTCCAGTTGTCTGGAAAGCTCATTCATTTTTTTGTCAAGCCAGGCTTCGTTAATCACATTTTCCAGTACGCATTGATTTTTCCAGTTCTCGAATTCCTTAAACAGTTGAGAAGTTAGCAGATATGCAGGATATTTAGAAATATCCATTTCTTCCAGAGTGAGAGAAAACGGATATCCGCAGCGAACGCCAACTGCGATAGATATTTCATCCCGACAAACGCCGTTGGGCTTCATTGCTTTGTGGGAAAGACAAATCAACGCGACATTAGACGATATGATGCCTTCGTAAATTTTCCTTCGCCAGTCTTCGTCTCCCTCCTTGATTTTATCTTTGTCCAACCAGACTTCATGACCGCGGTTTTCCAGATGCTTTTTGATTCTTATAACGACGCTTTCGTTATTCGGTTCAGGATACAGGATTCCAGATTCGTCTTTGACGCCGATTTCGTGTCCGTAGCTGATAAAAACTTTCAGCTTCTTCCAATATGAGTTATAACATTCAATAACGCATGAATGGAATGGTTTAATTACATCCTTGTCTGACGACCCGGACTGAATAATCAGCGTGCCAAGCTCTTTGAGCAGTTTATTCAGATCAGAATCATCGTGAATATCCAAATTTTTCTTTACGTCAGCGCGTGAGATCGGTTCGCCTGTCTCGAAAATACAATCCAGCGCCGGGCAAATGTCCATTCTGAATTGTTCCGGATTATTGTTCAAATAACAGTTAAACTGAGAATGGATATCGTCAATTACGCCATGAGGCAGATTGTTAATGACGTCGAGAGTTATCTTTGCTTCCTTCAAATCGCGAAAAAACATTTCCAAATACATGAACGTTCCTTCGGATTTTTTCAGAAGAACGTCGAGCACATCTTTAGAGACCGCCAGATTCATTGCTTCAATTTCGTTTTGAACGAAATTATGAATATCGTCGTCATTTTCTTCTTTCGAGAATGCAACAGGCGTAAAATCAGCGAATATCTCATTCACGACTTCGTCATTGTTTCGCGACGTGATGAAAAAGCAAATCCATGGCGGCAGGTTTGCAAGATTTTGGATAATGAGCGACGCTATCTCGTTTTTATCATTGTTTGTTGCTGCATCCAAAGCGTCAACAAGAATCCATTGAGTTTTGCAATATTCGTTGATCTCATTTGACATCAAATCCACAACAAGCGATTGAAACAGCGTTTGCGGATCGCAAGCGTGAATGTTAATCTTATCCGGATTCTCTTTAAGAAAACTCAACAACTTTTTTCGATACGACGGGTTAGCCCTCCCCAGCTGATACGCGACAGACATAACGAACGTTTGCGGGTCGCGAGTTTCTTTTTTGTCGTATTCAATAAAATAAGCAGCGCTGATTTTGTCATAATTTTTATAATAAAGTTCCGCTGCGAATCGGCTCTTTCCAAACCATGGTTCTTTTTTGAGCCATAAAACGCGATCCTTTTTTTCGGACTCCGCGCTGCCGATTTGTGCGTTCTTTTCTTCAAACAATTTGAAAAGAGACTTGCGGCCGAAGAATTCGTCGTGGATGAATGTTTTCACATCCTGGGCTTTTTCATCGTAAAATTGCTTTGTATTGCCAACAAGACTTTGCAATCGAAAGTTCATGTTCCACGGCTTGAGGATTTTTTGCAGCTGCATTAATTCATTGCCGTTTGACCGAACGTTCACATCTTCCAGATATTTGGCAAGGTCTTCCAGTTTTATTTCTAACCAGAGTTCATCAATGTCGTCTGTCATCCAATGGGAACGCCAATCCACTAACATATAGATCTGATTGACGCTCAGATACGCAGGATATTCAGTTGCGCCCTCGTCTTCCAGTTTGACAAAAAAGACCTTTCCATCGCGTTTGTGAGCTGCATAAGACAATAGCTTCTGAGACTTGCGGTCAGGTCTCACACTATTTCTGGTCATGAAGAACAAGAAGACGTCAGAATTTTCGACGGCGTCATAAATAACTTCTTCCTCATCGTCCTCCGGTTTGATATTCTCGCTGGGAATCCAAACGTCATGTCCACGGCTTTCCAGATACGACTTTATTTTAAGTACAATGGTTTCGTTATTCGGTTCTGGATACAGCGGATTGCCTGATTTATCATTAACTCCGATTTCAGTTTCATAACAGAGATAGATTTTCAACGGTTGTTCTGCTTTGTCCATGGTAAGGTTGTATGGCAATAAATGAAGAAAACAGGCGTTCTGAATGTCTTTTTCCAAAAAGGAAAATGAACAAGCCGGATTACATTAATTCAAATTATTATTTGACCATACAAGAAAATCAAGTCAATTACAAGGGGGGGAATGAAGAAATTTGTAAAATTGTTCTTTGTCAAAAAATCCCCAAATAGCCCCCCTTTGAAATCTCATAGATTTTGATATAATTGTGTTTTAAATTATTGTGTAGCGGAAGACATCGGAGTCAGCCGCGTTAGAGTTGTTTTAGATTTAAGGAACAATTTATAATGGCAAAATTTCAAGCGAAAGACATTCGTAACGTAGTATTGTGTGGTCATGGCGGAACGGGTAAGACAACTCTGACGGATAAGCTGCTGAATTTTACCGGAGCTGCTCCGAACCACGGTTCGGTTGATCAGGGAACCAGCTTCTGCGACTTCGACGAAGAAGAAAAGACTCACAAATACACGATTGAATCCGCGGTTACGAACTTCGTATATAAGGATCATCTGTTCAACTTCATTGACACCCCCGGTTATGCTGATTTCATCGGTCAGACGATTGGCGCGATGGCAGGCGTCGAAAACGCGATTATCACTATCAACGCTCAGGCGGGAATTCAGGTCAACACTCGCCGCGTTTTCAAGGAAGCGGAAGCCGCTGGTCTGGGACGCATGATCCTCATTACCAAGGCGGACTCTGACGGCGTCAATTACGAACAGCTCATTGCCGACATTCAGGACAACTTCGGGTCAGAATGCATGGCGTTCAACGTCCCGGTTATCAACGGCGGATTCAAAGGCGTTGCCAGCGTTCTGGACGGACAGCCCGTAGACGGCGCTGCGATTAACCCCGCTGACCTTCACGATTCCCTTATGGAACAAATCGTTATGGCAGACGACGCCGCGATGGAAAAGTTCCTCGAAGGCGAAATTCCGTCGGAAGACGAACTCAAAGCTCTGGTTGGAAAAGCCGTTAAAGACGGCATCGTTATCCCGATTATTTTCGTCAGCGGCAAGACGGAAGTCGGTCTGGCTGAAATGCTCGACGCCATCATTCTGGCGGGCGTCCCGGCTGACATGATTTCCAAGACGGCGAAAAACGCAGACGGCGAAGACGTCGAACTGACCGCTGACCCGGACGGCGTTCTTTGCGCTCAGTGCTTCAAAACCCGTATCGACCCGTTCGTTCAGAAGATCAACTTCATCCGCGTTTACAGCGGCACGCTCAAAACCGGTCAGTCCGTTATGTACTCCGGCGCCCGCAAGCCGTTCAAAATCGCTCAGCTGTTCACGATGGAAGCTTCCCAGACGACTCCGGTTGACGATGCTGGTCCTGGATATATCGTTGCAGTAACCAAGGTTGAAGATTTCCATACCTCCACGTCAATCGGCGACGCGTATCTGCCCGCCATTCACTTCCCCACCCCGATGGTTTCTTTGGCTGCCACTCCCAAAAGCCGCGGCGACGAAGGCAAACTGTCCGTTGCTCTGGCTAAGTTGTGCGAAGAAGACTCCACCTTCTGCCGCGAACAGGACGTTCAGACCAAAGAACTCGTCATTACCGGTATGACGGAACTTCACCTGACCGTCTTGCAGGAAAAACTCAAGCGCCGCGACAAGGTCGAAATCGACACCAAAGAACCGAAGATTCCGTATCGTGAAACGGTTTTGGGCAAGGCGGAAGGCATGCACCGACACAAGAAGCAGTCTGGCGGTTCCGGACAGTTCGGCGAAGTCCACATTCGTATGCAGCCGCTTCCGGGCGACATCAACGAAGAGAACATCGAAACCTTCGCCAACAAAGACAACTTCGTCAGCATGAAGGAATACCACTACGACAAAGACGCCGGATTCCTCTGGATCGACTCTATCGTCGGCGGCTCCATTCCTGGCAACTTCATGCCGGCTATCGAAAGGGGTTTCTACGAACGAATCGCCAAGGGCGTTATTGCTGGCTACAAAGTTCAAAACGTCTGCGTCGAAGTCTTCTTCGGAAAGTATCACCCGGTTGACTCCAATGAAACCGCATTCCGCACCGCCGGCAACATGGCGTTCAAAAAGGTCTTCCTGGAAGCGAAGCCCGCTCTGCTGGAACCGATTGTCAAGATTGCAATCACCGTCCCCAACGACAACGTCGGCGACGTTTCCGGCGACCTGTCCAACCGCCGCGGTCGTCCGCTGGGCATGACCTCGGCTGGCGGAAACATGCAGACGATCGAAGCGGAAGTCCCGCTGGCGGAAGTTACCACTTACGCTCGCGTTCTCAACTCCATGACCAGCGGTCAGGGTTCCTACACGATGGAATTCCTCCGCTACGACCCGGTTCCGGGCAACATTCAGCAGCAGATTATCGCCAAGGCGCAGCTGGAAGAAGAGGAAGAATAATCTTCGCCCTGCCCTGCTCTGCTTGTTGATTAGTTCAACATAAGCCAAACGGATTGACGTGTACAAGCGTCAATCCGTTTTTTGTTGACGGCGCCTCGCCGCAGCAAACTTCTTATCTGCTCTTGCATTATTACGAAATCTTTATTATAATAGAATAAATAATCGTTAACAGTCCGCGGCAATCCTGTTCGCGGACAGTAAAAAAGTACATCATATAATCAACATACCGTCCCTTCCCATGAACCGATTTTTGAATCGTCTTGTTGTTGTAACGTTTCTGACAATCGTCTCGATTTGTATCTCCGTTCAGGCGCGTCTGACTTCGGAAGAAGTCCGGCGGCTTCGCAGCGAGTTCGTTTCTTCGACATACGACGACTTTGCGGAATCGGTGGTTTTTGTAACCGGCGATTTTGTAGACCCGGCTGACAAACAGTTGTCTGAATACTTTGTTGATGAGGCTGAAGACAGATACGGCATCGCGTCGGGCTTTTTCATTACCTCTGACGGCTACGTGCTGACAAGCGCTCACGTTGTTCACAGAACCGTTAATCACATTGTTCAAACGCTTGACGGTAAAGAGTATGAGGCGGAACTGATAACAGTTTTGGTTCCAAATGATCTGGCGTTGCTCAAAATCAATCCGAAAAAGCCGGTTAAACCGGTTGCGTTCAAAGAGGATTCCGAGGTTCGACGGGGAGAAATCGTCATGACGATTGGACATCCTCATGACATGCGCTATACGTGCATGCAGGGAATTATCAGCGGGACGAGGCGCCCATTGCACTTGACGGACATGGACGTTTATCTCAGCGACGTCCTGCAGACGGATATGGCTCTTTACGGCGGCGCGTCCGGCGGACCGTGGTTCGATCTGGAACAAAAGGTTGTCGGCATAACGACGTCTCAACAGTGCGACTCGCAGTGCATTTCCTACGGCGTTTCCCATATTACCATACTCAACAAACTTCTGAAACTGTACGATTATCCTCGCCGAAACGGGTTCGACCGCGGCTTTCGACTCAAATTGGAAGACGGACGCTGCGTTGTGTATCGCGTTGACAAAGATTCTCCAGCCGGGCAGGCGGGGCTGAAAGATGGGGACGTTGTCGAGTCCGTCAACGGCGCGCCGATTTCCGGCATGACGTCGTGGGCTGAACAGGAGTCCAAATTCAACGCTCAAACGCCGATTGAAATTACCGTTATTCGAGGCGAAAATAAAGAAAAAAAGATATTCCAATTCGCTTTTTCTCCATGGAAAGCTCCCGACGTGAACGAAACGCTGTGGAAAAAAATTGGCTTGAAAGTTCGCCCCATGACGGAGGAAGAAGTTGAACTATTTGGGCTTAAATCGCCTTTCGCGTATGTTATTACCGACGTTGACGCCCAACGATTTGAAGGGCTGGAACATCAGCCGCAAGTCAACGACGTCCTGGGAAAAATCGCCTACGTCCGTCCGCGTAATTTTAACCATTTTGCTCGTCTTCTGGACAGCTTGCCTGCAGAGGAAACGATATCGATGGTTATTCTTCGCGCCTTTGATCAGCAGACAAAACAATCGGTTTTGGTTTCAGATGAACAAAATGCGGATCACGAATCGGAATCCACAAACGGCGAAGAGAAAAACAATTCGGATCGGAAAATTGTCAAAGTCCGAATCGACATCGAGGGTTTTGAGGTTAAATAACCGGGTCAGCAATAAAATTTGATAAAAAAACGCCATAAAACAGATTTAACTCTTGAAATTCCCGAAAATATTTGGTATAATTAAGTTCAACAGTGGAGTAGAGTCCATTTTTATAAAGGGGCAACTTCTGTTTTTATGTTCATATTAATTTACAGGAACGAATCCATGAATCGTATTATTTCCTCAGTCGTGGTTTGCTTGTTGATGTTTGCAGTCGTCGTCGGCTGCGGTTCGGGTTCTAAAAAAGGTCCAACGGTCAAATGGTCTGGAACCGTAACGATTGACGGTCAACCGCTCCCGTCAAACGCTCAGGGACAAATTGTCGTTCAGAGCAACAGCTCTACAGGCGCGTCGCGCGGCGATCAGGCGGATATTGTCAATGGGGCGTATTCGCTTAATAACGTTCCCCAGGGAGAGGTTACGGTTTCGTTTAACATTTTCACGACCGCTCCCGCCAAAGATCCGATGGACGCTGAACGCGGAGTTGAGGAAACAACCAACCTCGTTCCGGATCGCTGGATTCAAGGCGTTGTAGACACAGCGGACAAAAACGATTCCGCTAAAAACTTCGATTTGACAAAATAAACTGCTTCAGACGCGTTAAGAACGCTGTCGTTCAGGGCAAGCTATTCATAGAGTTATTCAACATCATTATACAAAAATGAAACGCAATTCAGGTTTTACCCTCGTTGAACTTTTGGTTGTTATAGCCATTATTGCCGTTTTGATTGGTCTTCTTTTACCCGCAGTTCAGGCGGCCCGCGAGACGGCTCGGCGCATGCAGTGCGCCAACAACGTCAAGCAGCTTACGCTGGCGGCGCTGGGGTTTGAAAGATCAAACAAAGGATTGCCGCCGGGAGCGTCGTCCTCTAAAGATTATTTCCGTTCTCCTTCCAAAACCACAATGGCGACCCGCTGGTGGGAAGATCATACATGGTATTCATATATCGGCGCTTTTTTGGATCAGCAGTCCTGGTACGACATGATCGAGTTTGAAGCGTACATGTCAGACGCTGTAAACGACAATGCGCGCCGTGTTTATTGCCCGATGTTCGCCTGCCCGTCCGACCTTGGACAGCAGAAAAACGAATGGAGCAGAGTCAACTGGTGCAAGCTGCGATCGAATTACGTTGCCAACTTCGGCAATACAAACTACGGTCAGCTTACTATTGGAACGCCCAAAACAGGCGACATTAACGACCCCCAAAATTTCAGTCCCACCGCCGATTCCTTCCGCGGCGCGCCGTTTACGTTTGTTAAGAAAACGGCATTGTCGACAATTACAGACGGCGCCAGCAACACGCTCATGTTCTCGGAAACAAAAGTCATTCCTTATATGGACGACGTTACCTGGGGAGGACCGATCAGCGAAGTTTGCGTCTCTACCGGCGGGAACTCCTTTACCGGCTGGCAGACGCCAAACCATCAATTAGGCGACAAAATCAACCGCTGCCCGACAGCCGCTAAATTTAACATTGTCATAAAGGAAAATCGCATTCCCACCCCGATTAAATGCAACGATTACGACAGTCAGTACTTTACTCCGCGAAGCCATCACTCCGGCGGCGTTAGCGCTTCCCGCTGCGACGGTTCCGTTGATTTTTATTCAGACAATATCGACCTGCGCGTCTGGCGCGCTCTGTGCACCTCACAAGGCAATGAAACCTATCTGGGCGACTAGTTCATGAATTCGTAATGCGTAATTCGTAATGCGT
>JAZUMX010000508.1:0-6024 GCA_045603865.1 Thermoguttaceae bacterium | reverse complement strand
ACGAAACTCGAGGATGATGAACGCGGACGTTGAGCTTGAAATCTCGAAGAATACGGTGCTTGATAACCTCAAGATGAAGTTCGCCCATGCCGGAAATAAGCGTCTGTCCGGTGTCCGGGTCGACCTTGGCAGTGAACGTTGGGTCTTGCCGCCGCAGCATTTCCAGCGTCTCTTCGAGCTTCTTTTTGTCCGTCGACGTCTCCGGTTCAATCGCCATTGAGATAACCGTTTCCGGGAACGAAATCGATTCCAGCAAAACGGGATGATGAGTGTCACAGATTGTGTCGCCCGTCGATGAGCCGCGCAAGCCGATTACGCCGACGATTTCGCCCGCCGTCGCTTCAGGAACCTGTTCCCGGTCGTCAGCCAAAATGCGCCAGATTTGAGGGATGTTTTCTTTGATGTTTCTGCCGGGATTGAGAGCGCGGGACGAGGCTTTAAGAGTTCCGGAATAAATGCGCAAGAAACAGAAATCGCCGTGTTTGTCGGGAACGATTTTAAACAGCAAAGCCGCCAGAGGTTCATTGGGATCTGGCTTGAGAAGGACTTTCTGCCCGGCTTTTTTCCCGCCGACTTCCTCCGCTTCTACCGGCGGTTTGTCAAGGGGCGAGGGCAGATAAAAGTCTACGCCGTCCAAAACCATCTGAACCCCGATTTTGTGTAACGCCGTACCGCAGAAAACCGGAACGCACATGTCGTTAATCGTCGCCTGACGAATGACCTTGCGAATCAGTTCCGGCGACGGTTCTTTTTCTGACAAAAGGACTTCCGACAGCTCGTCGCTGAACATGGACAGCTGATCCATCATCTGGGCGCGCCACATTTCCGCGTCGTCAGCCATGTCGTCCGGAATCGGTTCCAGGGTGAACTTTTTTCCATCTGAACTCTGGTCGTAGACCCGCATTTTCATTTGAATCAGGTCGATAACGGCGCGGAACGGGTCTGACGTATGAGCAGGTCCAGCTCCGACTGGAATTGCCAGAACTATCGGGTTGCAGTCCAGACGTCGTTCCATCTCCTGAACGGTGTCGTAGAAGTCCGCCCCTTCGCGGTCCATTTTGTTGATAAACGCGATTTTCGGAACGTGATATTTTTCCGCCTGACGCCAGACGGTTTCCGACTGGGCTTCGACGCCTTCGCGGGCGGAAAAGACAATAACCGCGCCGTCGAGAACGCGCAGCGAACGCTCAACTTCCGCCGTAAAATCGACGTGACCGGGCGTGTCAATTATATTGTAAACGCAGTTATTCCATTGAATTGGAACGGCGACGGAATAAATCGTAATCCCTCGCTCCTGCTCTTCTTCGTCGTAGTCGGTTGTCGTGGTTCCGTCGTCAACCTGACCTATTTTATGGGCGAACCCGGAATAGAACAGCATCGCCTCGGTCAGGGACGTTTTCCCGGCGTCAATATGGGCGATAATCCCGATATTTCTCAAATTCTGTAACGGAAACGAGGTGGATTTGGCGGCCATGGCAGTACTGTATTCAGGAAGTAATAACTATTAATTATTTGATTAGCGGCGAGAGGAACTAACAACGCTCCATCGTTTGTTTCCATCGAACATCTCGCTGTTTAATACTTCATTATACTCCTTTAAAGAATTAATTGTAGCGGGGGGAGGAAAGAAAAACGGTCAAAATACAAGAATTCTAGTGAAAATTGAAATCCTGTTAATCTCGATAAAATAAAACGCGCTCGATAAAAATCGAACGCGTTTTAAAGTTGAATTGATTTGCAGCCTGGAATTAGAAGGCGAAGTGAGCAAACGCCTTGTTGGCTTCCGCCATACGATGGACGTTTTCGCGTTTGGTGTACGCGGTTCCTTCTTTCTTATAAGCGGCGGTGAGTTCGTCAGCGAGCTTTTCAGAAATCGGCTTGCCCTTCTTATCGCGAACAGCGGTCAGAATCCAGCGGATGGCCAACGCCTGCTGGCGGTTCTTCGGAACGGGCATAGGAACCTGGTAGGACGCGCCGCCGACTCGCTTGGAGCGGACTTCAATGTTCGGCTTGACGTTTTCCAGAGCCTGGGTGAAAACTTCGATTGACGGAACGTCAGTAAAACGGGTTGCCAAAATGTCCAGGGCGTCATAGAAAGCGCGGTAAGCCGTGCTCTTTTTGCCGTCCCACATCAGGCAGTTGACGAATTTGGCAGCGACCAGAGACCCGTACTTGGGATCTGGCTTGAGTTGTTTGCGACTGGCAGTAATTCTAGCCATGGTATTTATTCCTCTATATGTTCTGGGAAAACAATCTGATTAAGTGTAATTGCGATTTATTACAAGTTCAGACTGCTTCGATGGTTAATGGATGCAAAAAACGAAACGTTGGACTACTTTTTATCTCTCTTGGCGCCGTAACGGCTGCGAGCCTGTTTACGGTTTTTGACGCCCTGAGTATCCAAAGTTCCACGAACCACCTTATAGCGAACGCCCGGAAGGTCTCGAACACGACCGCCGCGAACCAGGACGATGCTGTGTTCCTGAAGGTTGTGCCCTTCGCCTGGAATGTAGACGGTAACTTCTTTGCCGTTGGACAAACGAACACGAGTGATTTTTCGTTGTGCCGAGTTCGGTTTCTTCGGGGTCATAATACGGACGTTAAGGCAGACGCCGCGTTTCTGAGGGCATTGCTCCAAAACCGGGGATTTGCTGAACTTGCGAGGAATCTTGCGATTCTTACGAACTAATTGGTTAATAGTTGGCATGTGCTTTAAGGATTTCTCCTGAAAAATACGATTGTTTGGCGCCATCGCGATTCGTTTGATCTGTACACCGTAGAACCATTCGACGCGCGCGTGGCTATATTACATATCGCAACTCTACAATAAATTATCCTGAGAATTTACTATATATAAAGATTTTGTCAAGGGGCTGGGAGGGATAATAGGGAAAAATATAGAAAATTTTTAGAGAAGTGGAAAGTCCGGCTTTTTTCAAGTTAAGAATGAGGAATTGGCGAGCCGGGAACGTTAGTTCCCGGGCTGCTTATTAAATGGTGGTATGGGGGAGCGAGAAGCGTAACTCCTCCCTCCTCACTCCTAATTCCTAACTCCGCTTACGCAGGAGTAAGACGATAACGCCAAGAACCAACAGCGCCCAGGTCGACGGTTCCGGAACGCCGGTTCCGGGAGCAGCCCCAGCGGCAACCAAGTACAAGCCGTCGGCGGCGCCTTTCAAACCTAAAAGTCCGTCGTAGTTGTCTGTCAACCAGGAGGTTAAGTCGCCTTCCTGGAACCCGTTGTCAGAAACCAACAGATACTCGCTGCCGGGCGTTATCCAGGCGTCTTGATCGCCGTTGAGGAAGGAAATTTCAATCGTAGATTCGCCAGCGTTGAACGCTTTGCCGTCGCTGATGAACAACTGGTCAAACTCGCCTTCTCCTCCTTCAAACGGTCCGAATTCAAACAGAGCCGTACCGCCAACGGTTACGTTTCCAGTCACGCTGAGCGTTCCAACGGAGTTGCCGGGCGAAAGAACGCCTTGAGCGCCGATAATCATGTCGCCGGTATAATCGCCTTTGAAGTCCAGCTCGCCGGCGTTGACTTCAAACTGAGAAGACGCAAACGAGCCCGCGTAACCTTCGTTATTGATTTTCAAAACGCCGTCGCCGACTTTGACGACTTTGCCAGTTCCGGAAACCGCGTTGGCGGATGTAATTCCAACGGTCTTTTCAGCGCCTTCGGCAACGTTATATTCCAGCGTTGCGCTTTCGCCAATTGTGGTCGCGCCGGTTCCAAGCGTTCCATTTCCAGCGAGGACGATTTTTCCGCCTTCGATGGTTGTTCCGCCAGCGTAGATATTAGCGCCAGACAGCGTCAGCGTTCCGTCTGTATTTTTAATCAAACTCATTCTGGTATGAGCGGCGCCTGAACCTCCGATAACGCCGGCGAAGTCGCCCTCGCCAACGGTCAGCGTCGCTACTTTGGCTCCGCTGCTCGTGCTGACAGACCCGGACGCGCGGACGATTGACCCTGCAACGCCGTTGAGCGTTCCAATTACGAGGTTGGAAACAACTGCGCTGCTGTTTTGATGAATCAGCCCTAAATTAGCTCCGGACTCCAAACTGATCGTAGCGTTGGGAAGATTGACGTCTGACGCGGAGTCGCCGGAAATCGTGTACCCAATATGCATCGACTGATTGGCGGCAACGGAAATCGTACCGCTGTACGCCTGCGGTTCGCTGGACGCCAGGTCGAAACGGCTTGTTGCCGTTACAGAAATCGGTCCCGACCCAGTCAGGTTATTGACGTAATGAAGCCCGTAGTTTGGTCCATTGAGCGTCAACCGGGACGTATCTGGAATATCCAAATCTCCTGAGCCAACGCAGCCTTGCGCCCCCGTCAGTTTCAGGTTGACTTTATTGAGGATGATATTTCCAGAGTATCCTGCATAACCTCTGGACAATTCAACTGTTGCGTTGGAAGCGCCGTTGCCGAGAATTGTCAAATTACCCGATCCAGTCATAACGGAATTGATTTGCAGCGTTCGAGAGCTGCCGTCGTCAATGTCAATTGTAGAATTGCCGGCTACTGTCAGATTCCCCGCAAGAGCAAAGGTTTTAGATCCTTCTCCATGATGGAGATAGCCGTTGTCGAGAATCATATCGTTTACAGTCGCGTTGGATTTGAAAATCATACGAGAACCGGACGCCATAACCAGCGTTGCGTCGAAAGGCGTTGTTGTGGTTTCAAGCCAGTAGCTGGTATTCATACCTGTCGGATCCGGGCTGGTTACGTAGCAGATATCGCCAGCGGCGGGAACGCCTGCAACGCCGGTTTTGTCAATCCATTTGCCGTCGGCAAGCCATTGCGCTCGACCAGCAGCCCAAGTATAATCTGCCATATTGGCGTTAAATTCCTGAAGTTCCAAACCGTTCAACATCGTAAACGCCTTGCCGTTAAGCTCTGCCAGCATGGAAACGCTTGTCGTTCCCGGCTTGAACGCTTGAGTGAACGACCATGTAGCGGCGTTGGAAAAGGTTGGATTATGAACTTTTTTGAACAATTCTTCGCCATTGGCGTTGGTCATTGTCCAAATGCCGGCTGATTGATCCTGGGACGGGTCAAGTGAATAAACAGTCATACGATATATTGAGTCTGCCGATAAATTTTCCAGCGTTGTTGTAAACGGAACTTTTGATCCGGAAAAGACAAAGTCGTTGAACATGTTCATGTCAGCTGACGAGTTGGTCTTGTTACGCGTTCTGGAATTGAGAACGGCTTCTGACGTTACCGTCATCGTAATTCCAGACGGCGCCGTTGCTGTGGCGGTGTTGGACGTATTAGTGTTGTCAACAAAAAGTTCCGTAGAACGAGGCGAGATAATTCGCGTTTCAGACCCGTCTTTGTGGTTGGAGTTGACGTCAAAGCGGGTGTAGCCGGACGCGGCGTCGTAGGCTTCATTGAGTTCAATACCGTTGAGGAAAACAAAGCTGCCTGTAGCAAGTCCTGTTAAAACAGCCGAATTGGCTTCTGCCGTAAACGTGTACGCCAAATACGTTGCGGGATCAGTTACTTTGTAGCTGGCATTTCCTGTTGTGTTTGGTTGGACGCCAATTTGAGTTGTCGTCTCGCCCTGAGTTATATTCCATGTACCGGACGTACCGTTATTGGCAGTAATGTCTTGAGAATAAATCTTAAGCGAGTATTCTTTTCCAACCGTCAAACCGTTAAGTGTAACCGTAATTGGCTCGTTAACTGTTTGTTCAAAGATAAAGTCATTTGTAACCGCATCTCCTTTAGAGGACTGGCGGTCTCTGTTTTTAGTTGTGGAAACGCGATCGACCTTAACGGAAATGTCTGGAGAAATCGTAACTGTGTTCGTCAACGTCTCATTGGCAAAATTAAGCCCGTTATAGCCTGTAAGCGTACCGGATTTCGCTTTGTTGTCCCCGTTATTATAACCGTTTACGTCCACCTTGACAAACGGAACGTAATCTGCAAACGTCGAAACAGTCAACGCTGCAACAACGAACAACGCCGCAGCAAAACGGGAAAATAATACAACAGGTTTATTCATGGTT
>JAZUMX010000507.1:0-9180 GCA_045603865.1 Thermoguttaceae bacterium | reverse complement strand
CGGAAGTCAAAGCAGTCTGCAAAACCGGCTGTATCGGCTGCTCCGGCTGCGTTCGCCGCGATGCGGAAGACTTCCAGTTCGACAACGGCTTGCCGGTTATCAACTACAACTCATATCATACCGACGCCATGATGGAAGCGGCGGACAAATGCCCGTCCAAGATTATGAAGTTCGTCGGTCCCGACGGCGCTGATACAAACATCGAAGTCGTTACCGACCAGTTCAAGTCCGACGTCGACCATACCGAATGGCTCGGATAACGAGTTTAAGCAGAATATTCAATTTCGGAGCGGGTTTTATAATGAAATACACAGCGTCTGTTGCCATGTGTACTTTTAATGGAGAAAAGTACCTTCAAGAGCAGCTTGACTCGCTGGCAAATCAAACCGTAACTCCAAACGAATTGGTTGTCTGTGACGACTGCTCAACAGACAACACAATTCAAATTCTTGAAAAATTCAAATCTCAAGCTCCGTTTACAGTCAAGATTATTCAGAACGAAAGCCGGATTGGCGTTGTTCAAAACTTTTCCAACGCTATCGTTAATTGCACTCAGGACATAATCTTTCTTTCAGATCAGGACGATTATTGGCAGCCGACCAGAATTGAAAAAATGCTTCAGCAATTTGAAATCGACCCGCGTCGAATGGTCGTTTCAAGCAATGCCGTTTTTGGAGACGACAAATTGAATCCAATTCCGATGGAAAGCATGCTGGAGTCGCGTCTTGCCATTGATAAATATTTTAACAAAATGGCTAATGGCTATTTGACTACCAAAAATATTTCTCTCGAAGCTGGTTGTTCCATGGCTTTGCAGCGGGGCTACGCTCATCAAATTTTTCCTGTTCCGTTGAAGGAAATCGGCTATGATATCTGGATTTCAAACATAACTCCTTTTTTAGGGATTAAATATTTCATTTGTGAAGAGCCGTTATTTATTCATCGTCTTCACAATAACAATTGCTCCTGGTCTCTTGTCAACAAACAGTATGAGACGCAAAGAAACATTGAACAGGTTCAAAAGGAGAACAAAAAATTTTACGCTCGCTCGCTTCAAGTTTATTGGCGCAGCGAGCCAATTTATAAATTCGCCTTGAACTTTTCTGTCGATCTGCCGAAGGACTGCATTGATTCTCAAGAGGCTCAAAACCGGAAAGAGGAACTGCTGAAATACATGAATTACCTTGATTTTCGCAGGAATATGCAGCGCCATTTTTGGCGGAGTCTGGGCGGTTTGTTTTCCAGAGAATGCAAAGCCATTTATCGACAATGCCCACAGCCAGTTCTATGTCAATTCTATGATTTATGGAAAAGCTTTGTTAATATTCCCAAAAATCCTCTTCACTGGTTTAAAAGAAAAAAGGCAGAGTAGAATCAGCAGATTCGCCGCCGCTAACGTTTGGGCGCTGGACATTTCAAAGCGTTGCTTGTTCAAAATCGCAGGAAGCGCTTAAAAGCTATTTATGCCAGCTTTGGCATAAGTCTTCATATTTTTTCTTATATTCTTCCTCTCGTTCGCCAAATTCCTGAAGCCAAGGCGAATGGGAGAACAATCTTTTGGCAAACCAGTTTGCAATCATTCCCTTGATATACTTGCATTTAAATCGAAAACGATTAATAAACGAACCGTATAAACTCAAATAAAAATTGCGAACGCCGGAATTCAGTTTAACGTCCTTATTCTGAAGCAGCGAGTATTCTTCTTCCGTCATGTTGTCAACGACAGATTTCAACATTTTTTTGCGGAGATTGCGTGGAATCCCGTAATAATACGTTGTATACAAACTACTCCATTTTTTCTGGTACAGTTTAACAAGAAAATCCTGAGAGGAGTCAATCTTCCGAAGATCTTCGATCAAATGATTATACATGCTAACCCTTTGAATCTGTTTCTCGGATTGTTTTTTATCCGTCGAGTAACCGCATCCTATCCGATAGTGCACCAAACGTTTCCGTAAAACAGAAATTCTATTGCACAGGCAGGCGCATTTGACTGAAAAATGGACGTCTTCAAAGATGACATTCTCCAAAAAGAGAATATTATTTTTTTCTAAAAACGAACGTTTATACAACATATTCCATATAACGTTGTTGTTATCGTTTACCGCGTCGATTTTTCTGTCTCGAACAACAATTTCGTCTTCAGGAATAATATCGATAGCGGATACGCTCATGTAATCTTCTCCAAAAGTGTCATAGAAGAACATGGTAATATCAGCTCCGGTCTGCTGCGCTTTTTGATAAGCCGTCTCGCACAGATCCAGTTCCATATAGTCGTCAGAATCCAAAAAAGCGATGTATTCCCCAGCGGCGATTTTAAGTCCTTTATTTCGGGCGACAGATTGCCCGGAATTCTCCTGGTTAATAACGACAATACGGCTGTCTTTAGAAGAATACTCTTCCAATATCTGACCGGAAGAATCTGTTGAGCCGTCGTTGACGCATATAATTTCAATATCGTTCAGCGTCTGGTTAGTAACTGAATCCAAACATTGACGCAAGTACTTTTCGACGTTATAAACCGGAATGATTATGGAAACAGCAGGTTTATTCATTTGCCTGTCCTTGTTTAGCCTTTTCAATCATTGATTGAAGTAAAGGCGAATGTGGAATTAAAAAATGAACGATACGGTCAGCCAATTTGTATTTAGCGATTTTAATATTGGCAATACATCTGGTTATCCAATCGCCATATATAGACAAGAAAAACAATCTTTGTGGATTTGACAACTCAATCTGATTGTTCTTAAGCCATTTATATTCATTAGGGAAAATACTATTTTTAATATTTTTTCTGAACAGTCTCAACAGATCTGACGGAGTATGATTGATATATCCAATCCAAATCAATCGTAATTTGTGCCGAATAATACACTTTAAGCACTCCTCACTCAAATTAATATCTTTTATATCTTCCATCGCCAGGGTAAACGCCAACCAAGAGTAATTACAATAATACGAATTTGTAACTCTGGTTGTTGAATTATTGTTTACTTGAAAGTAATATAAAGTTTCAGGTAAAAGAGTAATACGATTGGATTTCAATGCACCTATTAATACAAAAGGAACGTCTTCAAATTTAATTCCTTCATGAAAGCGAAGGTTGATTCTGTCTATCAATCTTTTTTTCCACAAACATTTCATAATTACGGGATACTGAAAAAAAGCCATATTTATTCGGTACAGAGTATCATCTTGTTCTCGAACTGGAGAATCCAATAAAGAATTAGAGCTTGATTCATATTGAGATACATAAAACATAATAAGATCTGAATCGGACTCTAAAGCCAAAGGATATGTTTTTTCTACAGTTGCCAGATCAATTACATCGTCAGAATCAACAAAGAGAATATAATCGCCTTTGGCAATATCCAATGCTTTGTTACGAGCAGACGACTGTCCGGCATTCTCTTGATTCATAACGACAATTCGGCTGTCTTTGGCGGCATATTCTTCCAGAATTGCCAGACTTCCGTCCGTCGAACCATCGTTGACGCAGATAATTTCCAAATCGCGAAACGTCTGATTGACAACGCTGTCGAGGCATTCTCGCAAGTACTGCTCGACGTTGTAAACCGGTATGATTACGGAAATTTTGGGATTATTCATCTTTATAATTCTCCATGGCGTTTTTAATAACCTGAAGCCATTTATAGCCATATCTTACGTCCGGTTCCAAATGAGCGCCTTCAGCCCATTCGTTCCACGCATTGATAAAAATGTATTGTTCCTGATCGGAATTATTCTCTTTCGTGTATTTAATTATATCATTAAGCCAGACGGTAAACGTCTCCGGGGTAATTCCCTCATATCGAAACGCTTTTTTAAAAGCCGTTCTGGCAGAATTATCCCATGTTGCAAATATCGATTTAAAAACTTTATGATTTGACGGATAGAGATAGTCTTTATTTTTCAAAAATGGCTCTAACGACCATGTTTGAAGTTTAGAGTCTGCAAGGACTTTGCGATTCACAAAAGTTTTAGACTTATTTTCTATCCCCATGGGAAAGAATTCGACAGCCGCGTCAAACCCCCATTGCTCAACACTGTTAGAGAAATTTTCAACATTAACAAGATACAGGTCGTCGAACCCGGCTTTTTTAACGCCCTGGCGAACGCCGTCAAAATATTCAATAAAACGTTCCCTGGAAAGGAGCCATGGTTTATAAACTATCAGCAGCGGACGGTTATTGATTTTAATATATCTGGAATCCTCAAAGAAAGGCAATAAGTCTTTGACAAAAGAGCGTTCCTCGCCGGGCAGATATTTCTGCTCAATAAGCAGCTCATTCTGTCCGCCCCACCATGTGTTCGTCCAGGATTCATTTGCCCAGAAGAAACAGTAATCCATATCAAGGTCTTTATGGTTTAACCAGTTGTGCAACGGCTTTTCCAGAATCGGTTGACCGGAAAACCAGTAATAATAAAAACAGAATCCGGAAATACCGTACATTTTAGCCAATTCCACCTGACGGTACATTACGTCAACATGGGAAAGGTCGTAGAAACCGACGTCGTATGGAATTTGGGGCTGATGATGACCCTCAAACAGCGGAACTGAGCGAGCGACGTTTGACCATTCCGTAAACCCTTTGCCGAAGTTTTTGTCGTTTAATGGTATGGCATGAAACTGCGGCAGATAGTACGCCAGAAGTTTTGGAAGCGATGGATTAAAAACATACGGCTTGTCCGTTATTGGAACAAATTCTTCGCTTTGACCTTTACTGTGCTGAAGCAAGGAATTATTCGTTTTCTGAATAACCTGAAGCTCCTCCATAACCTCTTTTCGCGTAACAGACAGCCCGCCTATGTTAAAATAGCGATGATTCTCGTTAATACCCAACATGGATTTAAGAATGCTTCGTAACGACATTATTTAACTCTTTCCTGCTATCTGTTATTTGAAATAAAGGTATAACAATTTATCATGACTTAAAGACGCGCGGTTTTAAGTGCGGATAAAGGCAAAAATTTATATAGTCATACCAGACATTGTGAATGGAATGACCTTCGATTGATAAATGATGTTTCCAGAAAATATACGCCAGGCTGGCTTGATCTCTCTGACAATAATCGCAAATCCAGCCCCACCATTCCGACATTATGTTTTGAACTTCGGCGTCCTTGTGAACGCGATAAATAATGTTGTTCTCAAACATTCCATAATCCTGCGGAAACCCCTCCTGACGATAAATGTCAAACTGACGTCGAACGAGCTGCTCGTCTGCGCCGTTGTCGATTAACCACTCTTCCGTTTGATACAGACATCTGAAGGTCAACATCAATGGAAGCAGAATTGTGGATTGTCGTCTGGAAATCTCATCAAACAGATAAGACGTCAATACGTTAATATTGCCATCAATATAAATGCTGGTTTCATATTCAGGAAAAAGAACGTGAGGAAACAGTTTATGATAACGATTGTTCCTGGTATGATCCTTTTCCGAATACGCCAAAGGGCGAATTTCCCAAACGCCAACATTCTTTTGAGAAATCAACTCTTCGTTGTCTGAAAAACAGACGTAGTCCCAATTCGGATCTGTATAATAATGAGCCGGAAGAGCCCTAATATCGTCATAATCATTGGTTATGCATGTATACACAACGCTTTTCGCCGTCCGGCTGCGCTTGTATTCAAGATATTTATTGATAGCGTCTGAAGAAACCGGATACACGTTTGATGAATATACGCATTGGCTGTGCATCCTGCCAAACAGCAAATAATCTATCAATGGATTATGACTTGGAGATTTGTACTGGTCATTTCGAAAATAACTCGATGGATTGCATCCGGTCTTCCATCCAATTTGCAAATAATGATCCAACGGGAGCATATTAGCCCGGTGAACCTCTTTATGGTAGTTTTGCAAATAATAATACTCGTCCCACAGCGGCGAAGAAGATACGATTTCTCTTTCAAAAAGATACTTTTGTTTATCTTCAAGCTTTTCCATCCGCCAGCGAACGGGAGCCAGCGCTTTCCAAAATAACCATCTAAGTATTTTCATATATAATACTATCCTAAATATCTATATTTACATGCCTTAAAACAAAAATGGAATATATTTTTGGCTTTATATATTTTCTCTAATATATTATACACCACATTATGAAAACGACAAATTAAAAACAAAAAATTTTAAACATTTTTAATAATTGTATCAATTTTAACTTGCAATCTGGACAAACTAGAGGTACAATACCCTCACTAATTAACGCAGGTAATAATCTCAAGTTCCTTTAACATTCTCCTAACCTGTAAAATGAAAACCAATTCAACAACTGCCGTTTACAACCAATCCTCAGCCGTCAATTATCAAAAGGATATTTTATTATGAATCTTTGTCAAAGACACAACGAATCTGTGAAACGCAGTAATGCCAATAGCGCAGCCTGCGTCAATTTTGATCTCGACGATGCGCGGGCGGATATTGTTGCACCCAGCGCCGTTAACGATGGAAAAACTTCTACAGAAAGCGGCTCAACGATTGCAACAAACGCTTCTACGACGACGCTTCCTCATGGTTCTGCCGTCATAGAGCCGAAAGAATAATAATTGATGGTTCATCCGACAATTTGGCGCCTGAGAAGCCATTAGCTATTAGCCGCTAGCTATTAGCTTGTGCAACGGTTACGTTTACACGCTCCCAACCGACGCTTTCGAGGGGACGCCAAGCATTTTAAATTTAATCCCCGGCGCCGACGTCTGTCAGAAATTCAAAGAGTCAACGCTGCTGTCGCCGTACCTGAATAATTATTAAATGGAACATGTCCCAAAAGTTCAAACCCACTTTTCCGGCAGCTGAATCATCTGTCCCAGTTTTAAGTCCCATTCGGGAGGAGAGAATAATTCATAACCCGCTCCTGAATAAAACGTAATTTCACCAAAATAAATCTTGCCATTCAGGTTATAAAAATCAACTCTTGCATGCGGGAAATCATGAGACAACGCTTTGGCAAAATCAATCATGTTATCCAGGTTTTCCGGTTTGGAATAATCCCTGCTGTCAATCGGGTATTGCAATCCGAAAGACTGACGATTCCAATTTAAATCGTAGAAAATACGTTTATGGTCAATAAATCGATCTGTATCAATCCAAACGAAATAAGGCTGACCATTAAAACAAATGAATTTATAATCTAAAAGATTTTTATCGAACTGTTCTATATACTGTTCACAAATAATCTTTGGTTGAATATTTTTATAACCCCATTCCAAATGAGTGAAATACAGATTGCTTTTCGGCTCCATCCATTGCTGAAGCTGTTTTTTTGCCTCTGAAATATCCAGCGTCGATTTGTCTTTGCAAATAATATTCTGTCCGCTGCCCCAGTTTACCTTTAATACAAAGCGATCCGGCAAGGCGTCAAAATCGATCTCGTCCGGACTGGAATAAACGCCAAGCGTCGGAACCAGATACTCTTCCCCAATCCTTTGAGCTATAAAATCGCGAACTGCAACTTTGTCAGCGCACTGCGTCATTAACGGATTATGATAGTACAGCTTCAGCCACTGCAGCTTTTCATTAAACGTTTGTGGATTATCCAGATTTAACTTATAGCCTAACTGATCGAAAAAACACTGTTCTAAAAAGTATCGCTGATCGTCTTCAGAAAAATCTTCGCGATAGCGATCAAGATACTGAATCCTTTCAAATCGGGTCAATCGCCTCTTCCAACGCCATTGCTTGCCTAAAACTTCCAGAACGCGTTGAGGTCCTTCCTTTCGAATCGAAAATACTCGTTTCGGTCCGAATCTGATATCCCAATAGAGTTGTTTGAGCCGTTGAAGCATGCTAGTTTTCACAATAGGCAATTAAAGGCGTCATTTTTGAATAGATGCCAATCGGTTCCAATACATCAGCAGTCGGAAACGGCATAGCATATAACTGAACGGATTTATAGAACATCTTCAAAATAAAGTAAAGCTCGCCAGAATTGAATTCACGTACATGATACTCGTACGGCGGCGTTGTAATCTGTTCCAAAGTTTCCCATCGTTCTCTATTAGGCGTTGCAATAACAGCCCGGTCAGAAATCTTTGAAAAATCATCTAAAAATGATTTACAATTTTCAAGATGTTCAATGACGTCTACTGTTAACGCCAGGTCGTACTTACCATGCTGAGACAGAAGTTCATCAATGCTTGATGTAACATATTTTACATTTCTAAATGGTCGATTCTCTTTACACCAGGTAATTGACTTAATATCATAGTCGCTTGCTGTAAATTCAACGTTTGGAAAATTATTGGCATGAATATTCTCAAATGTCGCAACCCCGGATCCAATATCCACAACCGTTTTGGCGTCTTTAATGAAATATTTTCCAATTACGCTGTTTTCCGCTATCATTTCAGGCCATTCAAAAACGCCGCCCTGAGATAAGCGTTCTAGTTTAATTTCAATATTAAAAGTATCTCGTTCAGGATTCGGTTTATATTCTATCCCATGTTCATCCATTTGATAATTTATTAAAGGCAAAGTATCCAGAATTGAATAATCTGGCATGCCAAGAATACTTTTAACAATTCGTTTAATATATTTTTTCATGTTAATATTTGATGTTCCATTCGTAGGGTATGAAACAGGACTGATAAAAACCTTCGCTGAAATTCCAACCCGGCATATTAACCAATCCAACCTCAATGCAATCCATTATATTGCAATGATCGCACCTTTGCATGTCGTTTGATTGACCAATTCTCTCAAACAGTCCAATGCTTAAACTGTACGAACCGTTCGTAAGCGGAAGTTTTGGAATATGAAATTCAATATAACCATCCTTTTCCAAACGTCCTACCTGTTTTTCTGTAATTCTCGTATTACAGCCAATAATGTGTCTTTGTTCATAATCAATCAAAACAAAGCTGAATACAGCATTATTTACAGGTTCATTGACATGATAATAAAACCTGGCATAGAGATCGCCATTCATTTGGCAAAACGCCTTTTCAGATAACATTTCGGGAGTTGCCCCCACAAGCGTTTTTGTAATTACAGCTTTTTGGTATTGCGTCCTGTCATTATCACCGAGTTCTTTTTGTTCCTGCTGTAACAATTTAAAATAATGATCTACAACCGGACCCGTTGGACCATCGTCCTTCATCTCGCCGTGTTCAAACAAAATAGCTCGCTGACACAGGTTCCGAACTGCCGTCATGTTATGGCTGACGAATAC
>JAZUMX010000506.1:0-1571 GCA_045603865.1 Thermoguttaceae bacterium | reverse complement strand
TCGCGAGGCGCCGATTTTCGTCTTTTCTTTGTACCCGCCGGGTATATTCCGGATCGAAATGACAGTGGTCGTAAAGCTGATTGTCGGCAATCTCCATCGCCTCTTCCGCGTCCTCCGCTTCGATAACAAACTGAACGGTAACGGGAGTTACCGTCTCAACAATAAAACTTTTCATCGCCCTAACTCCTTAGAAATTAATCAATTCGGCGCTTTGCAACGCTTCCAAAATATTTCCGACGCTAATTTGCGCAATCAAAACCGTTGCCAACGCTGCAATTAGCGTTATAATAAAGCACCCGAACACCGGAATAAACGGATCGTCCCACCAATCGCACGGAATCCCTCCCATTCCAGGCCCGCATCTGAAATAGAACCTCTTAACCGCTCCGGTAAAGCAAAACCAAGTTATCCCCAGCGCTGCGAAAATCATTCCCGTAATATGAGCTAGGTTGTACAAAATAAACGTTACAACCGATCGGTCCATCGCCTCAACTCCTTTGCTTCCAATCGTCAAGCGTTCGCCGTGCGACAAATTCGCATTCCGGGACAAAGTAAACGCGGTCGAGTTGCAACTTGCCGCCGACGTAAGTCGAATGAAAACCTGACTTGGCAAGTCGCGGCGTTTCGAAGCGACCTTTCTCGAACTCTTCGCGGAAAATCAGAACCGCGTCGTCGAGCGACTTTGCTTCGAGGTCGAATCTCGTTTGAAGCGTCGCGATAAACGTCGCTTGATAACGCTCTTCTTCCACATCGTCGAGTCCCGACTTGTCGCAAAGTCCGTCGTCCGGCAAGGTTACGACTTTTTCTTAGTCCCATTTTCCTCGTCGACGAATCATCGCGGTCGCCGACCAAAGTTCCGCCCTATCGCGTTTGAACTCGATGTTTCCGTCCGCCCACATTGCAAGCGCCGTTTTAAGCGCCGCGTCCCAGTCTGTCGTGTTAATGAATAGGCTTTGCGCAACTTCTTCAATAACAATTTCAAAAGCCATTGAGTTTCCTCTAACAAATGTCGCTTAAATCTTAGTCGTCAACGCCGCTAAACCTTGTAATCGTAATATTTAAAATATTCCAGAATTTCGTTCCCCATCGGATAGCTGAATTGTTCAAACTCCTTCGCGTCTTGTCGTGTAGAAAGCCTCTTCAACGACGCCCGGATTCCGGTCTTCCTTCCATCGCCGATACGTGTAAACCTCTTCGCCGAAAGGGTTGCCGATTACGACTTGAAAATCGCCCTTGTCGTTAACCAACGCTCGCAATAAAACGGCTTCCTCCATCTCGTCTTGCCACGCGAACATCAAGAAGTCGAGGTCGTCAATCCAAACGACGTAATCTGTTTTCACGTATTCGTCTCCGCGAATCGACGAGTCCTTCACATTCGACTCGACGAATGCGTAAACGTTGCGTCCGAGGTTAAACATCGCCAACTTCTTTTCGAAACGCTTTAACGTAAATGCTTTAATATCGTAGTTAGGTTGGTCGCGAAAGCGTTCCTTTACCTCGACGGTCGGATGAAAGAATCCGCCGTCGCGCTTATAAAGAACGCGTCTCGCCTTCCCGTAAAACAATTCTCC
>JAZUMX010000505.1:0-6287 GCA_045603865.1 Thermoguttaceae bacterium | reverse complement strand
TTCCTTTCCCCACAAATACCCGCACTGCAAGACGCTGTTTTCGACCGTGTTGTGCGCCGCCGGGAACTCCACGCCCCAGAACGTCCCACTGTGCGTCGTGTACAGCGGCTGACCCAGATTCGGACGCCAGTTACTCGGTCCATTAGCGGTCATGGCGTTGCATTGATAAATCTGCAAAGCGTCCGGCGCGGGAACGGAATCGACTTCGATGTACTCCAGCGTAATCGGCTTTTCCGACTGAATTTCCAGCCGCTTTCGGAGAAAGAAGTCCGCCTCTTTGAGTTCGTATCGAACGGTAACGGTCAAGCCCTTGTCTTTGTTTACCAGCGTGAACGCTGCTCCCGACCCCGCCGCGCCGTCCAGCTTGTACTGCTCCGCTTTCGTACAGAGAAAATCAGACGTTGAGAGAACTTCGTCGCCCACGACAAACTGCGTCCCTTGGGAGACTCGGAGCCTGAACTCTGCCGCGTTTTCCGGACTCCACGAAGTCTTTGCTCGGAGATTCTCGATTCGCGTCGTTCGTAAAACGCCGTCGGAAACCGTCATCGTCCGGCTTAAACACGCGTTGGAGAGCGTAACCGACTGGCTCTCCGCCGCCTGGCTGAAGTTCAAAGCAAAAAGGGTTGTTATTGCAGCTGCAAGGAAGGTAAATTGTTTCATGAGCGTAGATTGGGATTAGGGGATTGTGGGGGATTGAAAATTACTATATCAGAATTATAATAGATTTACAGAAGATATGCAAGAGTGGAAAAGGATGGCTTCGCAATAGGATTGAATCATCCAGCATTCATGGTAAACAAGAAAGCGGGAGTTTCCTCCCGCTTTGCGTTATTCTTTTACGATTTCGTAACGACTATTTACAAGTTCTTTTCCGAAAGTACAGCAGCCCCGCAACCCCGAGCGCCAGCAGAGCCCACGTCGACGGTTCCGGAACGCCGGATCCGGAGTCGGGAACGTCGCCGTATATGGATGCGTAAACCGTATTGCCGCGAACGAACAAATCCCAATAGAGGTCGCTTTCCGGCGACAAAAGGTCATTCCAGAAATCATCTGTTGCCATTTCGTCATCAAAACCTTCAGGCGATGAATTGACAATAATTGGATACTCAGCGCCCGGTTCGTAGGATCCCATGATCAATTCTATAATTGAATCAGAATCAATATCAAACGAACTGGCGGTAAGTTTATCCATTCCGGTTTCGTCCTGTTCGAGTAACAGCGTCGCGCCTGCTTTGAGAGTAAAAACATCGCCGAAACTCGCTTCGCCGACGGGATTGTCTGCAAAGGCGATAGAGCCGGTCGCATAGTCTAAAAGCTCTATTCCTGTTACAGGAACGTTGGTCGTTACGGAATCAATGCCCATGTTATACAACTCGCTGACTCTGTCGGGATTGTCAACCGTCCAGGTCATAACGGTAATGCCGTTGTCGTGAAGTTTTTGGACGAGTTCCGGCGTAACGGGAGAGCTTTCCAGGTCAACGTAGGTCGTGTCGAGTTCCTGGAGCGTGGCGATGATTCGGTCAGCGTACTGATCGACCGTTTCAGAGCTGTTTTTTGTGCAAAGCCAGGCGGCTTTGATTTCTGGAGCCAGACGTCGACATTCTTTAATTGCAGCTTCGCTGAAAGCGATAATCGTCGTTTCGTCTTCCATTCCTCTTTCGCGAACGGCGGCAATTGTATCCGCTTCCAGACCGGTTTGCTTCAGTTCAATTACCGGAGCGCAGCTCGTGCCGTTTAACAGGTCGAGATATTGGTCCAGCGTCGCCACTTTTTCGCCTCGGAATTCTTCGCCCTTCCAGACGCCGAAGTCCATAGTGAGAAGTTCATCCAACGTGTAATCGGCAATGCGTCCGGTAACGGGATTGCCATCGGCGTCGCGAACGTTTCTCTGCAAGGTCGAGTCGTGCTGAAGAACCAGATAGCCGTCTTTCGTGCGATAGACGTCGCATTCTGCGCCCTGCGCCCCGGATTCAACACAGGAACGGAACGCAGAAAGCGTGTTTTCCGGGGCAACGGAGGAGTTCCCGCGATGTCCAACCACCGCTGGAACGTCTGCAGCGGAGCTGGAATTGGAAGCGCCCGGCGAAAAGACGGTATCCGGCTCGACCGTAATCCCGCCGGTAACAGAGCCTAAAATATCCATACGACCGGAAGAAACGGTCAAAGAGCGAATATCAATCGCACCGTTTGACGCTTCGTACAGTTGCAACGTTCCGTTGCCAGTCTTTATAATTTCTCCTGTACTGACAATCTTGTTGGCATCCGAAACAGTCATTCTTACAGGCGCGACCCTTGTATTAACGTTGAATTCCAGAGTTCCGTCTGGTTCAACAGTCGTTACGCCCGCTGTTTTATTGACTAAAGCGGAAATCGCGTTTCCGGTAAGTTTGAGCGTACCTGCCGAAACGGTCGTCTCGCCAGTATGCGTATCAGCGCCAGAGAGCGTCAGCGTTCCAGAGCCGGTTTTTGTAACAGCGCCTGTTCCAGAAATGGCGTTGGTAAACGACTGATCCGATTCGTGAGCGAATTCCAAATTCGAGTTGTTTATAATCTCGCCGGTTCCCAGCGTCCCGTTACTGGTCAGTTTGATAGAACCTTCTGAAATGGTCGTCTTGCCGGTAATCGGATTGGCGGCGGTTAATTCCAGCGTTCCCGCGCCGGTTTTGAAAACCTCGGAAGCCGTTTTGTTTCCAACTGTTCCTGAACGGCTGATGGTTGGGTCAACAATCCTGGCAGAAATAACAAGGTCTGATAGATTATCTACGGAATCAGCGCTGGCGCTGGTGATATCCTCAACATAAACAGTAGACGGATCTGTAGAAACATTGCTTGTTATAGAGCCAAATGAAATAACCGCATGGTCTTGACCGGAAGAGGTAATCGTTGCAGCATCCGCCGCTGAGCCATCGTCATTGCGAAGGACGTTGACATACTGCAGTTTGTACGCTTCCCAAGCCGTGTGACCGTCGGAAGCGTATAAATTGCCGCCGTCTTTTAATGTAACATGCTGAAGGAAGTTGTAATACGCTCCTTCGTTGGAGATTTTTCCCCCGTCTGCAACGAGAACGACCGGTTCAATATTATGAGCGTCGTTGAAAAGATCCTGGTTGTTAAAAATCAACTCCGCGCCGCTGTTGACGTAAATGCTTCTGCCCTCCTGAACTTTTCCAAAAGCCGAGTTTGAACCATTGCGCTGTACCGAAACTTTTATTTTTCCCTCATCAATGTAGATGTCTCCGGTAAAACTGCTGTCCCTGCTGGACAGCGTCAGCGTTCCGTTGCCGGTTTTGATTAAATCGCCGGTTCCGGAAACCGTGTTGCTGAACGTCTTGTCGGAACTATACGCCAATTCCAATGTCGAGTTGTTTATAACCTCGCCGGTTCCCAGCGTACCGGCGCCGGACAGTTTGAGAGAGCCTTCTGAAATGGTCGTCTTGCCGGTAATGGTATTGGCGGCTGTCAATTCCATGGTTCCCGCGCCTGCTTTTACAATTTGGGTTGCGTTGGAAAGAGCGCCGGAGGTTGTGTGCAGAGGGTTGGCAATTATAGCTGAAATAACCAGGTCCGAAACGTTGTCGTTAACGGACGGGTCTGCGCTGGTGATTTCTTCAACTGTAACGGTCGAAATCGAGTTGTTGTCTCCAACTTTGATTGTATCGCTTTTCGCGCCGAACGCAATCGTGGCGTATGGCTTGCTCAAATCCGAAGAAATAACAACAGGCGAATCGGCGGCGTCAGCGGATTTGCGGACAACGTTCAGGTTATGGAATTTATAAGACTTCCAAACTTCCGCGCCGTTGGCGGCGTAAACTTGAGCGCCGTCTTTGAGCGTGAGATTTTGAAGATAGTTATAACCAGAGTTGATAATCTGTCCGCCGTCTACGACAATAGCCAGCTTTGTATCGGTATGAGCGTTCACGATAACGTTGTCTACTGTCAAATCGAGAACGGCTCCTTCGTTGACGGTAACAAGCCTTCCCGCAACGTTGCCTGCGCCCAGGGCGGATGCCGTTCTACCATTGCTGGCAGAACCTGCTGTAACCTTGACCGTTCCTTCGTCGATGGTCAAATTCCCTGAATATGTATTGCCAGTATTTGTCAGCTGCAGCGTACCCGCGCCAGACTTGACCATCGGAGCAGGCTTTTTGGTTTTGCCGTCAATGTTCGCGTCAACAATTTTGGCGGAAATGAGAAGGTCTGTAGCGGCATCAGAAGCCCCGTTAGCGCTGGTGATGTCTTCAACATAAATGGAAACCGGGACGGTGGTAATGTTGTTTGAAATCGCTCCAAATGAAAATACAGCGTGATCGTTGTTAGCGCCGGTCAGCGATACCGCAGACGCCGCAGCGTCGCCGCTGCGTTCGACGCGGAGGTTTTGAATCTTGTACGCTTCCCAGCTCGTGTTTCCATTGGCAGCGTGCATGTTAGCGCCATTTTTTAACGTTACATTCTGAATGAAATTAAAATTGGCGCCGGAGTTGGTAATCTTTCCGCCGTCTACAACAAAAAGAAGCTTTGTATCGGCATGAGTGTCGCACATAACGTCTTGAGCCGCAAGTTCAAGAACAGCGCCGGAGTTGATGGTTACCGTTCTTCCCTCAACGTTGCTTGCTCCCAGGGCGGACGCCGTTCTGTTGTCTGCGTTTGAACCGGCAGTAACCTTGAGCGTTCCTTCTTTAATGGTCAAATTCCCGGAATAGGAACTGTTGATGTTTTTCAATTCCAGCGTTCCCGCTCCGGTTTTGATAATCTCGCCGGGCGTTCTAACGCCTGTGTTGACCGTGGTTGAGTCAACAATCTTAGCGGAAATGATAAGGTCAGAATTGGCGTTATTAGTGATGTTCTCAACGTAAATGGTAGACGGCTTTGTGGCAACTTCGTCGGATTTGGCGCCGAAGGAAATAACAGCGTGATTGTTATTTGCGCCGGTAATCGTTGGAGCCGTCGCCGCTGAGCCGTCACTGTTGGAAACGATGTTGAGGTTTTGAAGTTTGTACGCTTCCCACGTCGTATTACCGTCAGCGGCGTGTAAATTGGCGCCATTTTTTAACGTTAAATATTGAAGGAAGTTGTAATACGCTCCTTCGTTGGAAATTTTTCCCCCGTCTGCAACTATGGCAACCGGGTTGTCATTGTGAGCATTGTTAAAGATGTTCTGATTGTTAAAGATCAACTCTGTACCGCTGTTGACGTAAACGGTTCTACTAATGTTAACTGCTCCCAAAGCAGATTTATTTCCAGTCCACGCTGCCGTAACTTTAATTTTCCCTCCGTCAAGGTGAACGTCTCCGGTAAACGTACTGCCGTTTTTATTCAGCGTCAGCGTTCCGGCGCCGGTTTTATAAAACGCGCCAGAACCGGACATCGTATACGCATACGTTTTCGCCGCAGAAAGCTGGAACTCAACGCCATCTGCCCCAATGGAAATATTAGCGGCAGGAACCGTGTCGTCTGTATAAAGAACCGGATCAGCATAACTGACGCTGGCAAACAGAACCAATGCAACAACCCAACCGCTCATTATAACGCGGGCGGACGAAATATTCAGGCTTGAATGATTAACCATAATACTCATATAATTAAAAAGGAATATCGATTGTTTATGAACGCTCTTGCGTCAAAATGAATGGCGCGAATAGAGCGCTCGAGTTTTAACTGTTTATTTACGTTTCCGCCAGTACAGCAGCCCAGCAGCGCCGAGCGCCAGTAATACCCAGGTCGACGGTTCCGGCACGACGTTGGGGTCAACATAACGACCGCGAATGGCAAACTTGTCTTTATACTTCTCGCCATAAGAATCGTCAAGTTGAACGTATTCCAAGTCGGCGAAGTAATACGAACGAACGTATTTGTCAATAAAGTCAGGATCATCGGCAAGAGTCGAGCTGTTGTCTCCAGACAAGACTGCGACGAACGTGTCGTCATGGTTTAATGTATTGTCGCTTGTCAACGCCAGATAAATCAGACCGTTATTAAACTGTAATTCTCCGTCGGCAAATAAAGCGTCGTTTTGACTTGGATTCTTTCCGCCGATTTCCATCAGCAGTTCTGAGCCGGCGTCGTTAAGAATAAACCCGCCGCCAAAGGTCGCCTCTCCAATGGAGTTGCCGGGAGAAAAGACTGCGTCTTCTACAGTAATGTCTCCGGTCAGATAGCCTTTCAAGTCCAGTCGACCGGATGAGACGACCAGACTGTGAGAGTCAACCTTGCCTTCCGCGCCGGTATAGATTTTCAGCGTTCCGTCGCCGGTCTTTTCGATGGCGGTAGCGGTAATCGACCCGATAAAC
>JAZUMX010000504.1:0-17604 GCA_045603865.1 Thermoguttaceae bacterium | reverse complement strand
AAGATGTTTTCCGAAGGCGTTTACGGCGTCATGCCGCCCAAGTTTGAAACGATGACATTTACCGTCGAGAACGTAAAAACAGACGCCTGCGGCGGAAAAGCGACCAGAAAAGAAGTCGTTATCAACTTCAACGGTCAGCCGGACGGCGTCAAGGCGCGGCTGCTGATTTACGTTCCCAACAATCGCCCGGAAGGGAAGAAAGCGCCGGCGTTTCTGGGGATGAATTTCCGCGGCAATCATACTGTTACCCTGGAAGACGATGTTACAATGACGGACGCCTGGGTTCCCAACGAACCCAAGGAGGGACGAGTCAACCACAAGTCAACGGAAAAGAGCCGCGGCAAATATCAGGAACATTGGCGTTGGCCCATTGAGCAGATTATTGACCGCGGCTACGCTCCTTGCACTCTGTTTATGGGAGAAGTAGCCCCGGACAGCCCAGACGAGTATCTCAAGGGCGTTGCCAGGCTCTTTCCAGAAAAGGAAAATAAAGACGGCTCGGAATGGAGAGCGATTTCCATGTGGGCGTGGGCGCTGTCCTGCGCTTTGGACTATCTCCAGACCGACCCGGATATTGACGGAACGAAGGTCGCCGTGATCGGTCATTCCAGACTGGGCAAAACCGCGTTATGGGCGGGGGCGTCTGACGAACGATTCGCGCTGGTTATTTCCAACGAATCCGGCTGCGGTGGAGCGGCTTTGTATCGCCGTCCGGTTGGAGAGCGTCTGGGGTTCATGAAGAAGCATTTTCCGCACTGGTTCTGTGACAATTTGTTTAAATACGCTGACAGAGAGAACGACCTGCCGTTCGACATGCACGAGTTAATCGCGTTACAGGCGCCGCGTCCGGTTTACGTTGCGTCCGCCTCGCTGGACATCTGGTGCGATCCGAAAGGCGAGTTCCTTTCCGCCTGCAACGCCGAACCGGTTTATAAACTGTTTTACGACAACCCGCTCGGCGACGACGTCAATCCTCCTAAAATGCCGACTATCGACACGCCTGTCGGCGGAATCATCCATTACCATGTCCGAACCGGCAAACACGGTCTTCTGCCCTGGGACTGGGATAAGTATATGAACTTCGCTGACAAATACATGAAATAGACAACGCGATGGGAGGCGACGCTTCGTGCTAACTCCTCCCTCCTCACTCCTAACTACTCAGACTCTTTGTTCTGCTCTTTGCTCTCCCTGTCATCGCAGGGATGCGTGCAATGTTTACAGCAGCATCCACAACCGCCGGAGGGGTTACAGGAGCCGGAGCAGCAGGAGGACTTCCCGCTGAAAACCAGATAAGCGCGGCGGATAATATACAAAACCGCCGCGGCGCAAATGACAACTACAATAATCGTTTCAGACATGATTGATTTACTCTTATATATTGTCGAGAGGCGAAGCCCGCCCCTCGACTTCTGTTTTAAAATCTGTTACATGAGCAATTTCGTTCCAATCTGAAGCCAGGTTCCAATCTGGAATATCAGCGTGGAAATCACCCAGGCGACAATCGTACAGGTAATAAACTGAGCGAACGCCCAGCCCCAGCCGGCTTCTTTGACCATGATGGCAAACGTCGCAACGCACGGCGCGGACAGCAGACAGAAGACCAGAATCGACAGGCCGACCAGCGGCGGGTAGTTCTTTTTCATGATGTCGCGCAGCGATTCCGATTCCTCGTCCGCTTCGCCGATGCTGTACACGACGCCCATCTGAGCGACAAAGACTTCTTTCGCCGCTAACGCGCCCACGATTGCCGTGCCGATCTTCCAGTCGAATCCCATCGTTCGGATTACCGGAACCATTAAATGACCCAGGCGTCCGGAATAGGAGTTTGCCAACTGTTCTTCCGCTTCCTGGTTGTCGATTTCTTCAATCTGACCGGTCAGGTCGTCGTACGCTGAAAGCTGTTCGTTGAACTTCGCCAACTGACCATCCAGTTCTGCCAGTTTCTTCTCTTTTTCGGCTTCCGCCAGAGCTGCGTCTTCTTCAACTCCGTCACGTTCTTCCTGAACGCCGTCGCGATCCTTCGCCAGCGTTTCCAGTTCAGGATTGGCTTCTTTGAGTTCGTCCAACTTTTGAGCGATCGGGGCGCGCTGAGCTTCAAACTTCTCTGATTCGGATTCCGGCAAGCGCGGGAAAGTTGCCAACGCCCACAGTACGATTGAAATTCCCAGAAGAATCGTACCGGCTTTTTTCAGGTACAGCCAGCCGCGTTCAATCGTGTGAATTCCCACCGTTCGGAAAGTCGGGAATCGATACGGCGGCAGTTCGATAATAAACGGGGCGTTTTCTTCGCGAATAACAAAGACGCTCATGATCTTTGCAACGATAATCGCGACGATGATGCCCAGCACGTACAATCCCCACATAACCCACGCCTGATACGCTTCCGGAAAGAAGGCGGGAACGAGCAGCATGTAAATCGGAACTCGCGCGCCGCAGCTCATCCACGGGATAATAAACATGGTAATCAAACGCTCTTTTCTGCTCGACAGCGTTCTGGTTGCCATGATAGCGGGAATGCCGCAGCCGAACCCGATAATCATCGGGACGAAGCTTTTGCCGTGCAGTCCGATGTACTTCATGAAGTTGTCCGCCAGGTACGCCGCGCGCGCCATGTATCCGGAATCTTCCAAAAAGGCGATCGCCAGAAAGAGCAACAGAATATTAGGCAAGAAGACAAGCACGCCGCCCAATCCGCCGATAATGCCGTCAACAATAAGTGACTTAAGCAGACTTTCTTCGCCCTCCGCCCAAAAGCCGCCAACCCAGTCTTTGAGCCAATCAAACCCGGACTCAATCCAGCCCATCGGGTATTCTCCCAAAGTAAAGGTGAGCTGGAAGACGAGGTACAGCAGGAACAGGAATATCGGAATTCCAATCCAGACGTTGGTCAGGACGGCGTCGACTTTATCCGACCAGCTTGGACCTTCTTTCGGTCGGCTTGTAACAGCGGCGGAACACATCCGTTTGATTTCTTCCAGACGCGCTGTTGTAACAGCAACTTCCTCTTCCGTTGGCTTCGGCTTCGTCAGTTCCTCCGCATTGAGTTTGAGAGCGGATTTACTGCCGTTTGCTCCCAACGCATCGTACAGACTTTCCGCCGCATCGAGAATTGCTGCAACCGCGCCGGACTCGTACCCGACGCATTCCACGATCGGCATTCCCAGCTGAGCGGACAACGCATCTTTGTCAATGTTCATGCCGTTCTTTCTGGCAAGATCAATCATGTTCAAAACGACCAGAACGGGAATTCCCAGCTCTTTGAGCTGAAGAGTAAGAAGCAGACTTCGTTCCAGATTGGACGCGTCGACAATATCGATAACGAAATCGTAATCGCCGTTGATAATGTAATCCCGCGCCACGCGCTCTTCGTCTGAATACGCCGACAAACTGTACGTGCCCGGCAAGTCCGTCAGTTCAAAGGTTGTCTCCTTATACTTGCGGCTCCCAGTATGCCACTCAACCGTAATGCCCGGATAGTTCCCAACGTGCTCGTGCGCGCCGGTAAGGTTATTAAACACAGTCGATTTTCCGCTGTTGGGCTGACCAGCCAAAACCGCTCTAATATTTTTACTGCTCATTTTATATATCTAAAAAGATTAGATTAATCTAATTTTATAATTAAAAAAATTTTGGGATGGAATACGGTATTTCTAAACTATTTGACCTCGATTTTGTTCGGCAAATTGCGGCCGAGAATCATTCGGGAACCCATGCAATTGACGTGGGACGCCCCAACGAGGTTGTTGTTGACGATTTGGACGTCGGATCCAGGGAGAATTCCCATGGAACACAGACGGTTCACGTTGGCGTCGGAGGCGTCGACGGAAACAACCTTGACGGTTTCGCCTTTTTTAGCTTCTTTCAACGACATTGTATACCTGCCTTTCAGTTAAGGACTACTCAATTAAATCAATTAAAATCTGTTCGGCGTCTTCGACTGTCATGGTCAAAAACGACCCTTTTAAACGAAAAAGGAGGGAGCTTCCCTGAACAGGCGCCTTATCCACTTCTACAGGCGTGCCCAGAGTCGCTCCCGTTTGCAGCAACCGGTGAAGCGAGTCGCCGGATAAATTAATCCGGGCAATTGTTCCTTTCTGCCCTGGCTGAAGCTGGCTGAGCGGAATGCATTTCGCTTTCCGTTCAGCAAGCTCCTTTTGAATCCTTTCTATTCTGTTTTGGACATTGTGCAGGCAATCGACGCAATTTTTGCAATTGTTGTCGAAATTGCATACGTACTCAAATTCGGAAAACCATTTTTTGCCCCCGCGCGGACATTCCTCTATAAACTTGGCGAATCGAACCAGTTTGTCGATGATGTCGTTGGGCATGGCATGCTCCATGCGGCAAGCGACCTGATTCGCCCGATCCGGCTCCACCTGGAGGATGTCTCGCAGGAACGACCGCAGCCGAACGTGGCGGCTGTAGACGTCCTGAGCGATCTGCTCGCCCGCCGCAGTAAACGTTATAAACTCATACGGGGCATAGTTTATGAGCTTTTTTTGAGCCAAACTTTTCAACGCTACCGTAACCGACGGCCCAGTAACTTTGAGCATATCCGCAATGTCTTTTGGACGAACGCTGTTCTTGTCGCGAGTCATAATCAGAATCGCTTCCAAATAATCTTCAAGGCTTTCCGACAGATCGAGGGAAGTGTCAAACGTCATAGCGTTTCCTCCAAAAGCGGTTTTCAAATTCAAATACTCAAAGTAATTTAGTTTTATCTAAATTATAGCGATTAATTTGAATTTGAAAAGGGGGAGCTACGCCATTTCGTTTAAAATTTGTTTGACCCAGGCGTCGATTCGCGCCTCGGTCTTGTCAGCTTCGTTGACGTCGTCCAACGCCAAACCGCAAAACGACCCGTCGACAACGGCGCGGGACGCACTGTGATTATAGCCCTCAACGCTGGTTTTCCCAACGGCTTTCGCCGCTCGGGACGCAGACGCCTCGTAAAGCTCTCCCATGCCGTCAAGGTATGTATCGCCAAAGGATTCCTGATCGCCGAATCCAAAAAAGGCAAGCGTCGTATTGGACAGGTCAGCCGCCTGAAGCAGGTTAATTCCAGACTGCCAGTCGTCCTGAAGTTCTCCAACGCCCCAGGTGGACGTTCCCAAAATCAGGGTTGACGCTTTGAAATCGTCAGCCGTCGCCTTTGCAACGTTGACGCAATCTGCATTGAGAGCCGCTGCAATTTTATGAGCGGCGCTTTCCGTCGAGCCAGTCGAGCTGCCGAAAATTACTTTTATATCTGCCATAGTCTTTTCTCTTTGTTAAGCCAGCGCCAGATTCAAGGCGCAAATTTGCTGGACGCACGCTTCCCAGCTTTCCGATTGGGTAATAATTCGTTCCGCCTCACGCGCGCCTTGGCGGAACAGGTCCATGATTTTCAACGATTCCTCAACGTCTCCGTAAACCATCCACGAACCTCGATACGACGGCTTTGACTCTCCACAGGTAAACCCAACTACGTCTTTGAGAGGATAACCCAGAAGCAGCCCGATTTCGTGCGGGAAATCGCAATCCTCGAATCGGCGGCACAGACAATCGAGCGTTCCTTCTACCGTTCGATTATCATAGCCGCATTGAGACAGAAACGCCCATTTATCGTCGTCGGCAATAATACGCTGCAGAGCGTCGACGTCGTAAAAAAGGACGAGGCTTCTGTCTTCGCAAGCTCGCAGAACCAGCCACGGGAGACCGAGTTTTTCGAGAACTTCACGCTGACTGGCGCATATCTCCTCGGCGCCAGCCAGAACTTGGGCGCGATAGCATCGCTTGACGAAAAACACTTCCGCCGGTTTGAGTTTCATTCTCACCAGCGCTGTTTTCAACGCCAGGCTCCGCATGAGTTCCATCTTATTCGCGCCGCAGCCAACCTTTATGTTTTCAATCATACTTTAGTCTTGTCTAAAGTTTAGTTTTCAAAAAACGTTTCCGCATACGTCGGTACCCATACGCGGAAACGCAAGGAGTCAGTAACTGTCATGTATGCCAAATCATAACATTGAGTTGCAGTATAGCGCTTTTTGAAACTTTGTCAATTAGACTTGTCTAACTTTTTTAGAATTTTCTTGAAAATTTTAAAAATTTTTTGATTCGTACGGCAAATAACGCCAGATAAGCCTCAATTTTTTCGCCCGACGACAGTATAAATCATCCATGTCAGCTGTCTGGAGTCGATAATTTCAAAACCAGCGTTCTTCATTTGCTTTTCCACGCTCTTTCGATTTTGAATATAGCAGTCTCCGCTTCTGAGCAGTTTAAACAATATATTATTGTCAAACCAGGCGCTAAAGCCCCCTAAACCGGAATCCGAAAGAATGAACAGTCCGTGCGGTCGAAGAACTCGCAGCGTTTCTTGCAAAGCTTCGTTCTGATACGGATAATGGTGAAAGCTCTGAGAACAAACTACGATATCAAAAGCCTGATCTTCAAATGGAAGGCGGTTTGCCGTCCCTTGAATAAAGGTCGCGTTGGGAATGTTTTTGGACTGAGCGACTTCTATCATTTTTGAAGACAGATCCAAGCCGATATACTCCGCTTTGCGTTGTTTTTGGAGCAGATCAATCAGAAAGCCAGTGCCGCAGCCGACGTCTAACAAGTTGGAATACTCTACATTTTGAAGGTACTGAGCTATATCGCGGCAGCTGATTTTTCCCTCGCGAGAATAATAGAATGTATCGCGGCTGTCATATTCTGCCGCTTGACGATCAAAGTGTTCCTGCGATAGTTTTTCGTAATCCATATTCAAAAAATCCTCACTCCTAATTCCTGGCTTCATATAAAATCCCCTTCCTGAGAACCGTTCGCAGGAAGGGGATTGAGGCAATGGGTATATTTTATTAACAGTTACTAAACTCAGAAGGAGTATTCGACGCCAACGCCGCCGGAGAACTGGTAAGGCTTTGTTTGATCGTTGAATCCGTTAGCGCCAGACCAGTTGTCGTAACGAATTTCAGGTCGAATGGTCAGCTCGCCAGAAGCGATTCGATCTGCACACAGGCAGCTGCGCTTGTGACGCGGCTTGCAGTCTTTGAACGGGGTGATTGAGTATCCAAGAGTAACTTCAAATCTGCCGACAACTTCGTCAGCAACCAGTTCTTCCTGGTATTCAATTCGAAGACCCGCCTGAACTTTTTCGTTGATCTCGTAAATGAAGCTGTTGTTCAAGCCCCACAGTTTGAGATTGTCGGCAGCGCCGTTGACCATGCTCATGAAATCGTATCCGAGATAGTAGGTCAGCTTATCTGACAGTTTTGTTTCCAGTACGAGGCAGTGAGAGTATGTGTTTTCGTAGGTTTCCATATTGCCAGCGCACATCATATAGGACAGACGAATCGCCTGGGTAAGTTGTTTGCTCATGCCGAACCAGACCAGCGAGGAGTCGGAATCGCAGTCAAACGCTTCGTTCCAGCCCTGAGTCCAGCCGAGTGTGAAATTGACGCTTTCGCAGGGTTCCCACGTCGCCAAAACGCCCATGTGAGTGTCCGGCCACGGGTTGTAGGAATCGCTGAAGAAAAAGCCGTCGCCGGGGTTGTCAATCGGACAGCCGAATTTACCGACAATGACGTTGAATTTATCCGTCCCGATTCCCGCGTACAGCTGAGCAATTGCGAAACCGTACTGACCCTTCGACAGCGCCATGTAGTCAAACCGGTTTCCGGACTGATAGAACTGGGCGTTTGTACCGTACATGAAGTCGGACTGAACAAGGAACTTCCAGTCGCCGTCGAGCTTGTATTCGCGGCTTCCAGCAGCATAGAATTCATACAGATGAAATCCGGTGTTGTCAATATTCAGACCGGCAGCTGTGTTTCCGCCCTGACCGAAGTAGTCCCATCCGCCGGCAACGCCGTATTCCTGAATTCCGCCGGTTGCGCCCCACTGGTTAGCCCAAAATCCGCTTTGGACGTTGAATTCCCAGTTCCATTTGTCTTCGTCTTCTTCCTCATCTTCCTTGTCTTCCGCTTCTGGCAGTTTAACATCTGCGACAGCTTCCGGGGCGTTCATTGCGGCTTGAGCCAAGGCTTGCGCCGAAAAAGACGAATCTACGTATTCCTGAGCGCAGACGGGCAAAGCAAGAGTCGCCGTTACGATAAGAGCCAGAAGCTTAGTGAAACTCTTTTTCATAATACTCTCTCCGTTTTGAGAAATCCACAAAATGCATCCATGCGACCTGTTCGCAGAGGATGAAAGGCTGAAAAGCGCTTTAAGTGGATGCCGGCAGTGGACGCCGGAAAGAGAGTTTCAGCAATTAGGTTTACTCGCTGAAAACCGCCTTTAAGTGGATGCGCCGGCAAGGAAAGCCGGAAAGAGTGTTTCAGCATATATGACGCTATCCGTTACTCGCGTCAATCTCAATTTGATTTTTTACAATCAGTATCCGCTTGAGATAGTATACAAATCGGAATATTGACAGAATAACTTTAGAACGTTTTTCAACATCTTAGAATTAATTAAACCTTTTAAGTCCAGAATTGGGTTAATAACTCTAATTTTTAATTGTCTTAAATTTTTCCCAAAACGTTGTCAAAGCAATTGCGGCAAAGACCATTACAATCGGCATTAACGGCAAACGGTAGCGGGCGCAGCAGTCCGCCCCGGACAATCCCATCGTGAGAACAAAATACGCTGCAATCCCTGCTGTGCAGAATATTATCCAACGCGAATCTTGACTTTTAAACCAGGAGCCGATTATTCCAATTACTCCTCCGCAAACAACAAATATTTGAAACAGGACGCTCCAAAGGAAGATTAAAACTAAAATTGGAGAGTTGGAAACCAGCTTGCTCGTTCCTTGCCAATCCTGTTTTGTCAGTTGTGCGAATAATCCGGTTTCGTGAGCAATAAGGGATTTAGGTACGCCGATTAAAGCGGATTTTATTAACGCCCCTGGATATTTAAGCAAAACATCGCGTTTGCACGCTTTGAGCTGCCGATCAATTTCAGCGGGATCTTTACCGAACGCATCAGCGTTGTGACATACAACGTCAGGCGGGAGATTAAATTCTTTTTGAATCTTTTCCTGGGCTTCTGAAAGCGTACAATTGAATTCTGTTTGCCACGCTCCGCCGCCGGTATAATACACCATGACAATATTCTCGTTGCCAGAAAGCGTAAAAATGCCAAAGGTCTGATAATTGCGAAACATCCATAAACCGGCAAGCGAATAAGAACATGTGAAAAATATCAGCGCATAAGCGGCAGAACGAATGACATTTGTTCTGGAAAACAACGTTTTGATTGCATAGCAAAGCAAAATGACAATCGGCAGATACAACCCGGTCGGACGAGTCAAAATCGCAGCGCTCAACCCCAGTCCTCCGGGAATCAAACGCCAGAAAGAAGGCGTTGCAGTCTGATCTTTGGGAAATAGCGTTGGAAGCGTAAAATAAAGACCGACTAAAACGAATGTTACAAAGGCAATGTCTGACATCGCCTGAAAATTAAGCGACCATATCAGCGTATCGAGCGCAAACAAACAGGACGCAACCGTTCCCGTTTTGGCGCTGACGTAGTATTCTGCAAGACGATAAATGATTAAACACGAAAGAGCCGACAGGAGAATATTCAAGGCAAAAATCCCGCCAGCTCCCAATAAACAATTGACGCCGCCCGCCAATACGGGAAAGACAGGCGTCCATTTGAAGTCCGGCGCATATGGCGGAGCAGGACAGCGTGAATACTCGCCGTGAAGCCAAACGTTTTGACCCAAATCGAGATAGGTTATCGCGTCCGGGTTTGGCGCAAGTTTGTAATCAGAAAGGTATTCACGATTGACGCTCCCTATCCAAATGAATAACGTCAAGCCAAACGCCAGCAGAAGCGATAGCGCGTATTTCATTTAAACGTTACCTGAAAAGACCATATCGAACAATGCAATACAGCGCGCGAAAACCGTCTTTCCATCCGATTTTTTTGCCTTCTTCGTATGTACGTCCGGAATAACTGATGCTCATTTCGTAAATGCGATATTTCCTTCTGGCAAGACGCGCCGTTACTTCAGGTTCGAATCCAAAGCGGTTTTGCTGCAACTCCGGAAGGATTTCCTGAATGCACTCTCTGCGAAAGAGCTTATAACAGGTTTCCATGTCCGTCAGGTTGAGGTCGGTAAACCAGTTTGACAGCGTCGTGAGGAACTTGTTTCCCATGGAATGCCAATAATAAAGAACCCGGTGCGGCTGGTCGCCGAGAAAACGGCTTCCGTAAACAACGTCCGCCTTGCCGTCGAGAATCGGTTTGAGCAGCCGGGGGTACTCGTTGGGATCGTATTCGAGGTCGGCGTCCTGAATAATCACAACGTCGCCTTCCGCCTGAGCGAAACCTGTTCTTAATGCGGCGCCTTTGCCCTTGTTAACGTCGTGATATCCAAGCGTTACACGGTTCCAGCCATCTGGAATTGTCAGTTCCAGCTCCTGCATTACGGCGCGGGAATTGTCTTTGCTGCAGTCGTCAACCAGAATAATCTGCTTGCGAATTGGAACGCTTGCAACGGCTCTGACTAACGTTTCCAACGTTTTTTCTTCGTTGTAAACCGGGATGACAACCGACAGCTCAAAGTCGTCTGGAATGGCAAACAGCCCCAGCGTTTTACAGGCGGATTCGCCAATCGCGCTGCGGATGTTGTTGTACCAGCTAGTTGTATAAGGAATATTTGTTGGATTATCCATTTTTTAATTCGCGTAAGTATAGGAAGTTTTTTGATTGTTCTTCTATATTATACACGATATTTTCAAGTTATCAGTAAGAACAATAGAAAATTGTTTGAATGCGACAATTAAAATGTTCTAATTTTATTCCCATGCAATCGACAGCGGCCAACCGACGTTGGCTTCAAAACCGGTAGGGGTCAGCTTTCCGGTAGTCTGGTCGATGGCGTAAACGACGATGTTGCAGGTCTTTTTATTGCACGACAACAGGAATTTCCCGGTCGGGTCGATGCCAACAAATCGCGGCGCGTTTCCGCCGGAGGTAATATACTGAACGGTTTCGAGAACGGTTCCGCACTGCTCTCGATCGCCGCGAATTTCTCCAGGATTGACTTTGAAGACCGTCAGCAGGTTCGCTCCGCGATTGGAACAGTAGACAAATTCGCCGTCTTCGGTTTTCAGACGGCAAATTGCCGCCGCCTTGTTTTTCCCGCGGAATTCCTTCGGCAAAGTCGTATCAGACTGAACGACTGTCATGGAACCGCTGTTGGAATCGTACAAAAAGACGTCGATCGTTGACGACAGCTCATTAAGAACGAACAGATACGTTCCGTCAGCGGAGAAAATAGCGTGACGGCATCCCGCGCCGTTGGAAACCTGAGCAAAGGGAAACTTCGGGTTCGGAACCCAGCCGAAAGCGTTTTCGTCCAGAAGCATGGAATATACTTTGTCGCACCCTAAATCGCAGCATAAAACGCGTTTCCCGGTTGGGTCGGCTCCCATCCAGTGGGCGTGCGCTCTTTCCTGTCGAACGGTATTGGGACCGTATCCAACGTGCTGATCGGACAAAACCTCTCCCAAGCTGCCGTCCGGCAAGATTTGAATCATTGCCGCCTGACCGCCGGAATAGTTTGCAACAAAGAGACATTTTCCGTTAGGGTGAACGGACAAATGACACGGTCCCTGACCGCCTGAACGCTGCGAATTGAGCTTTTTGAGCGAACCGTCGTCCTGCTTTTCCCAGGCGTCGACGGATCCTTGACCGTCAATGCCTTGTCTTGAATCGGAATAATAGCAGTTGAGCGTTGGGTGTTTGACGACAAACGAAGGATTCTTCGCCTCTGCCGCCAAACCGAGAATTTTGATCTCGCCGGTCTGGTCGTTAAAAACACCGCGATAAATGCCGCGACTGACTTCAATATCCGGCGAAGCGGTTGGCAGCGCCTGCGTTCCGATATAAAAAACGCGTTGTTCAGCATTAGTAACGGAAAGATTTGCCATGATTGCAGTGCACGCGATAAACGCGCCTAAAAAACGAGTGAATATGTGTTTCATGATAAAACGATGTGACGGATTGTGTACATTGCGTAATTAAAATTAATCCAATTCTTCGTCCGGCTGCTCAGCGCCCGAAATTGTAACTTTAGCTTCTTTAAACACTTTTTCGAAAGCCTTTTTACGGTTTTCTTCTTCCTGTTCTTCAATCAGCTTTTTACGGATTTCGGTTTGAGCTTCTTCAAAGGGAATCATCTTTTTCCCGTGACGTTCCAAAACGCGAACGATGTAAAAGCAGTTTTCGTCTTCGATAATTCTCGGACTGAGATCTCCAACCGGCTGTTCAAAAAGGGCTTTGTTGAGCGGTTCGCTGTTGAGCGCGTCTGGAGAAACCCAGTCTCGTTTTCCGCCCTCGGAGGCGGTTACGCCCTGAGAACTCTGTTTGGCGACTTCCGCAAAGGGTCTTCCGGCAACAACCGCCTGCCCCATTTTCTGAATTGCTTTGTACGCTTCCTCGCGAGAGGAGAATTGGTATTTGAACACAACCAGTTCTTCCCATCGAGCCTTGGGCGTGATGGTATACTGATCGATATGCGCTTTATAATAGTCCATGACTTGATCATGGCGAATTTCTTTTGCCGGTTCCGCCTGCATTTGAAGCCACTGAAACCCAACGGACTGTTCAAAGAATTTCTGTTTTTCTTTTTCGATGCACGAGCCTTCCGCCTTGAGAGCCTGTTCGAGTTCCCATTGCGAGGCGACGCCGTATTCCTTGATCATTACAGGAAGCTGCTTGTCGTCAAACGCCTTGTCTACGGCGGCTTTGACGTTTTCCAGGTTCTCTCTTGGAATGGAAGCGCAGGCTTTCGTAAACATGACGTGATGCTGAATCAATTCCTGAAGAACCTGAACATGCCACATCTGAATTTCTCGTTGAAGATCGTTTTCCGTCAGAGGTTCAGCTCCGTTCTTTTTGGCTTCTCGCTGCATTTTGGCGATACGCTTTTTTATGCCTGCCTCAACGTCGCTTTCGAGAATAACGGCGTTCTCCACTTTCGCCACGATTTTAGCTCCGTCGTATGCGAGGAACGGCTGTTGCCCCGGCAGATTTCCCGCGCGCATGCTGTCCATTCGAGACTGCGACCAGTCGTATTGAGGCGTCTGGACGTCTGCCTGAGCCGTTGGCTTCATTTCCGTTCCGACTGCAGTCTGAATATGGCTCTGCGCCGTTGACGAAACAGGGGGATTTATCCCTGAATTTCCAGCGTTCACGTTTTGATATGAAGGCGGAGCAGGTTGATCGTATCGGGGAGCGTTAGCCGTCGGGCGAGGCGGCGTTTGCTGCGGCGTAACAGAATCTGACGGAGCCGGTTCCGGTTCGTTGTCCTTTCCACCCTTCTTTCCCCAGAATTTCCACCATGACGATTTAGCTTTTTTTTCAGGTTCGACAGGAGTCGCCGCCGGGGCGCTGGAATTGTTTTTTCCGTCAGGTTGATTGGCAGACAGCGCTCTTTCAAAAAGCCCACCGCGATTTTGCGTTGTCGGAGCTGGCTGCTTTATCGGTGAGGGCTGTTTTGCCGGAGCGCTGTAATTGCTGTTTCCGTTTTGTTGATTGCTAGACGGCGCTCTTTCAAAAAGCCCTCCGCGATTTTGCGTTGTCGGGGCTGGCTGTTTTACAGGAGCTGTTTGCTGGACTGGAGGTTGAACGGGCTGCGACGCCGCGTTCCGTTCGTCGATTCTTCTTTGAAAGGGCTGAGTAAAGTCTTCGTCGTCAAGAACGGGAGATTCGTAGCCGTCCTGACCCAATACGACAGAACTGAACAACGTCAGCGTTATTATCAAGTTGAAAAAAACGGAAACTCGTATAAACATTGGAATAAAAATCATTTAATAAGCTGCTAGCTGCTAGCTGTTAGCTTGTGAATTGTAGTTCTCGGCGTCAATTGTTTAAGCTGGAAGCGAAAATCACAAAGCTAGAAGCTAGGAGCTAATAGCTAAAAGCTTAATTAAAAGTCTGAGCCATTCTTATAATACAGTATTTGGGGTAATTTATCAAGAGGAAATTTTACGCAAATCGTCAATATTACGCACAGGAGCAAATGCGTGTTTCAAAATAGGTAAAATATGAGTGATTTTAACGTTGGGGTCTTTGAAAAAATTCAAAATTTCAGAGCAAATCGCTTGATTAGGGGTTGTATGAATTGGTATAATGGATAAACTGATTATAACGATTTTAAATATTTTATGGATTGAAATATGCGTCAAAAGGCTGACGTTTGAATAAATATCAGAACGGAATTCTGATAAACAACGTTCAAAAGGTCTTTGGCGATGGTTGAAAGTATGAACGAGACATTCGAATCGAAACGTCAGACGGTTGCCATGCCGTCTGCGGTGGAATTGCGTGAAGCGATTCGCCGTTGTCAGGAATTCTTTTTTTCTCAGCAGAACGAAGACGGGCATTGGAGAGCGGAGCTGGAAGGCGACGCCCTGCTGGAAGGCGAAGCCGTTATTCTTCTGACGTTTTTGGGTCAGGAAGACTCGATTCTGGCGAAGAAGCTGGCGAATCATCTCCTTTTGACGCAGTCTCAAACCGGCGGCTGGCCCATGTTTACCGGCGGCGAGGATTCTATAACCAACACCGTTAAGGCGTATTTTGCGCTCAAGCTGACAGGACATCCGCTCAATGCGCCGTATATGCAGCGGGCGCGGGAAGCCGTCATGAGAATGGGCGGCGCGGATAGAATCAACAGCTTTACCCGATTCTATCTTGCGTTGTTGGGACAGATTCCGTACGAACAATGCCCAGCTGTTCCGCCAGAGCTGATTCTTTTGCCCAAATGGTTCCCGATTAACATGTACGCCGTCAGTTCCTGGACGAGAACAATTATCGCGCCGCTGGCGATCGTCTCGGCTCTGCGTCCGGTTCGACATCTGCCCATCGAAAAGGGAATCCGGGAACTGTTTCACAACGCTCCGGAACAGTGGCTCCCGCTGTCCGCCCCGAAAGTTCTCAAACCGGGACAGATTGAAAAGAAACCGGGGTTCTTCTCCTGGGAGCGCTTCTTCCGCATGACAGACGTTCTTTTGAAAAAATATCAGCGCTGGTTTGGAAAAGGGTTTATTCGCAAACGGGCGATTAAAAAGATGAACGAATGGCTGCTGGAACATTGCAAAAACAGCGACGGCCCCGGCGCGATTCAGCCGCCCATCATTTGGGGACTGGTCGCCATGAAAGCGCAAGGGTACGCTGACGACTCGCAGGAAGTCCAGTATTTTCTCAACGAATTCCATAAACTCATTGTTGACGACGGCGTTGACCTCAACGGGAACCCGTCTGCTCACGGCGTTCCGTGCCTGTCCCCGATTTGGGACACGGTTTTGACGCTTCGCGCCCTGGCGGCGGGGGGAATCCGGATCGAAGGGGATTCGCCAGCGTCGAAGTCTGTTCGCAAGGCGTTGGAATGGCTCTTGCCGAAACAGCATACCTGGAAAGGCGACTGGGCGCAGGTCAATCCCAAAACGCCGCCGGGCGGCTGGGCGTTTGAATACCACAACGATTTCTATCCGGATTGCGACGATTCCGCCATGGCGATTATGGCAATTCACGAACTAAGCGATGTTCAGAGAACGGCAACCGCTTCCGGGGAGCGCTTTGATTCTTCTCGCAACTCGCAACTCGCAACTCGCAACTCAGAAAACCTCTGTTCGCCTGAAAATCTCGCCGCTGCCATCGACCGCTGCGTTACATGGCTGATGGGCATGCAAAACAAAGACGGCGGCTGGGCGTCGTTCGACAAAGACAACAACAAACAGTTCCTTTGTCACGTTCCGTTTGCCGATCACAACGCCATGATTGACCCCAGCACGTCCGACATCACCGGGCGAATTCTGGAAGCGCTCGGCGCACTGGGATACCGGTGTTCCGGGGCGGGCGACAAAACTTCGTTCACGGCAAAAATCGATCGAGCAGTGGAGTTCTGTCGAAAAGAACAGCTGCCGGACGGTTCCTGGTTTGGACGTTGGGGAGCAAACTATATTTACGGGACGGGCGAAGCGCTCAACGGTCTGGCGGCGGTTGGCGTCGATCCGAAAGACCCGATGGTTGCTGCAGGCGTCAACTGGCTCAAAGCGCATCAACATTCCGACGGCGGCTGGGGCGAAACGCTCGACTCCTACCGCAATCCGCTGCTCAAAGGAACGGGGAATACAACGGCGTCACAAACCGCCTGGGCGCTGCTGGGGCTTATTGCCAGCGGGGAAGGCGCGTCCGAATCCGTTGTTAAGGGAATCCGTTATCTCATTGATCATCAAGACCCGGACGGGCAATGGACGGAACCGGAATTCACCGGAACCGGATTCCCGCTGGTCTTTTATCTGCGATACCATTATTATCGCAACTATTTCCCGCTCAAGGCGTTGTCCGACTGGGAAAGCCGATTCACGCAAGAGCAAATCAACGCGCTGCTGGCAGGCGTCGAGACGCGGGGGAACGCAGATGAACCGGTCGAGTCCGCAGCGTCCGACTCGTCAGACGACTCACAACCAGACGACCAGGCGTCCTCGTTGCGCCGCCTGGTTCAAGGGCGGTTCGACAACATGAACTCTGCCCGCCGCTTTGCGATTATTGCCGCTGAAGCGTCCGCCGCTGTTACAGAACAGAATTCAGGCGACGAAATTTCAGACGACGATTATTCAGATACTCCAAGTCTAAAGCTTTACGTTGGATAATAAAAGAGAGCTTCTAGCTACTAGCCTCTAGCTAATAGCTAGAAGCTAACAGCTCATAGCTTCTTACTCCAGCCCATAGAATCCGTACGGTCGAACGCCGCCCATCGATCGGCTTAACGAGCCTTTGGGAATAAATCGCGGTTCGATGGTTAATGTAACGCCGTAGTCGTCACGCGTTGCGTCGACGTAGAATCCGGTGCGGACGATGAGCGATTCTCCGACCCGTGTGATCGCAAAGTTCTGACCGATGTTGCCCTGTCCGGAGATGTCGAATTCGCTCCCGAAGGAGAAATGCCATTTCGGACTCATCCAGTATTTGGCGTTGACGTATAAAACCGTGTTGCGAACGGGATTGGAAATCCAGTAGACGCCGGCGTTGAGTTCTCCGACGCCGGGTTTAATCAGACGTCCACCGACGCTGCAGGAGTGGATTCCGTCGTCGAAAAAGTCCCACAGCCCAGCGGACGTAATGGCAAAGCGGTCGCCAAGCTGCCAGGTGAAATCGTAGTTGAGCAGCCCGATTCCTTTGCCGAAATTGTCACGGCTGGCGTTGGGAAAGAGCGTAACGCCGGCGTTGAGCGTAATCCAGTCTACGGGGACGGACGAACGGCGTTTGGTTTGCCAGCGCTGGTTGACGTTGAATCGGATTATATGCAGGTCGTCGAGAATTTCCGCCGCCGGAGAGGTTACGTGATTTCCCAGCCCGCTTCTCAAGGCGTAGGATCGTTCGTCAAATCGCCACGGAATCGGTCCGCCAAAGACGGTTTCGCTGAACATGTGCCGATACTGGATGATCGACTGTTCGTCCAGCATGCTGTACATGGGCAGATCCGTCATGTTTCGCGACGACGAACCGATATACCATTCCGCTTCAAAGCTGACTTTATGAACCAGTCCATGGACGTCAAACAAATCGCTGTTGAAGCAGGGATTCGCTTTCCACATG
>JAZUMX010000503.1:0-1667 GCA_045603865.1 Thermoguttaceae bacterium | reverse complement strand
CTCCTTATCATTTTTTCTTCTATCCAAATCCACGTTCTATTCGGTCTCTAATTTTGCTCTTTACAAAATATCTAAAAAACGCTAATATTCTACAAACTTAAATAATTAAGAAACTGTAACAGTTATCGTATTCAGGAGGATCGTATGCCTAAATACACTCTATTTACTACTATATTATTACTGACGACCTGCGCCGTTTCGATGGCGGAGGAAGACAACGGGGACTTTATTTGTTTGTCGTCATTTTGTCAGATTGACGAACAAGAGGCGACCGACGCTGACGGCTCGATTTTTCAAACGGAATTTCTCGGACAAAACGCGTACGGATATCCGCCGGAGGAATACTATCAGTTTTTGAACGGTCAGCGTCCGTATCGTTCGCGCGTCATTCCCGCCACAGAGGGTTATGACATCCGGTACAGTTCCAATTACTGCCGCCCGTACTGGGGCGAGGCTTTGAAAGACTTCGTTCCGGTTCGCAGCTGCGATATGCAGTACAGCAGTCCGGACGAGTGGACGCTTCAGCTCTTGCCGAGCAATATCATCTATAAATCGTACATGGCTTGCGGTCGAGAGCCGCGGCTGGGAATTCATTTTGTCGATTCCATGCAGCCGGACGACATGAGCTATTGGGACTGTTCCATCGGGGCGCGAGTGAGCCTGCTTCGATTTGGCTCTCGAGATCCGCTCTATCCGGAAGGGTTGGAGTTGGAAATGGACGCCTGCGCGTTTCCCCGTCTGGGACTCAACCGCGCACGTGACCTGTTTTCCTGCGATTACCGATTCGCGTTCCCGCTGGCGTATCGAAGCGGCCGCTGGGAGTACATGTTCGGATACTACCATATCAGTTCGCACCTGGGCGACGAGTACATGGTGAATCACAATTCCCTTCATCGTTACAATTATTCCCGCGACTGCCTCATGGCGGGCATTGGATTCCGTCCGAATCCCGCCTGGCGATTCTACTTCCACATGGAATACGCTGTTAGCCGAGACATCTCAGAACCATGGCAATTTATGTTCGGGGTAGAGTACAGTCCCATGTACACTGGACCTCAAGGCGCGCCGTTCTTTGCTGCGTGCGGACGTTTGAGAGAAGAGATCGACTTCAGCGGCTCGTTTACTCTGGAAGCGGGCTGGCAATGGCGAAACGACAATAGTCACATTTTCCGACTGGGTCTGTTCTATCTCAACGGGTACAGCGACCATTACCAGTTCTTTAACATTTACGAAAAGCAGATCGGATTCGGAATCTGGTACGACTTCTGATAATTCGGAATTAGGAATGCGGAATGCGGAATTGGAGCAGCGAGGCGCCTCGCCGCTCCCCCCTTTAAATATTCTATATATTGATATAATATAATTCGCGGTTCTGGTTTTGTATCCCAGGACGTTTTTATTACATTCTATTATATGAAAGGCTGTTATGCTTACTGTAAATCTCCCCAGCGGTGATAAACTGGAGTTCTCCACCCCTGTCCAGGTCAAGGACGTTGCTTTGAAAATTGGTCCCGGTTTGGCTAAAGCGACGGTAGCGGCTTTCGTTGACGACATGCTTGTCGGTACGGACTTTGTTCTTCCGGAAGACGGCGAGACGTCAATCAGACTCATTACCAAAAAAGATCCTGAGGCGTTGGCGATTATGCGCCATTCCTGCGCTCATGTCA
>JAZUMX010000502.1:0-2840 GCA_045603865.1 Thermoguttaceae bacterium | reverse complement strand
TTAGGAATTAGGAGTGAGGAGTGAGGAGTTACGCGAAGCGCAGCTCTGGGATTTCCCTGCTCCTTATTTCCTTTTTTTCCTTTTCATATCGAACAAAATTTGTTTTTTGAGTATAATATAAATAGTAGAGCGATGGCGCGGAGCCGTCTGCTGAGCGTTTACGTCATTTGCTATTTGCTAATTAAAATTCCCATGAAACATATTCCGAATCTATCGAAATCGTTTATTTGCCGACTTGGCGTTATATTGAGCGTATTCGCGGCAGCGATTGTCGTCTGCGCGTCTGGCTACGGTCAGGATTATCGACGACGCGGTCCGTTGATGACAACCAATCCGGCGTCGACGTATCCGTCCGCTCCGCAAAATCAGCAGTATACGCCGCCTGCCTCGGGAATTCAAAATCCGACGCAAACCAACGGAACGACTCAAAGCATGCCGACTCAGTCGACGATTGTTAATCCCAATACGGTCAATCCCAATGGCGTTGTCGCTCCGACAGCTCCAACTAATCCGTTTACCGGCGTTTCTGCCAACCCGTTCCAGCCGACACCGTCGACCGGGTACGGTTACGGTCCGAACGTCGCTCCAGCTCAGCCGATAATTCAGCGCAACCCGTTCCAGGCTCAGCAGTCGACAGCGCGACCCATTCAGGCGGCAACGATTGGCGGACAGATAAGTACTCAGCCGATTGCGCGACCGTTTGACGATCAGCCCCCGCAGTCTCCCTATAGCCCGTATATGTATATTTACGCAGGACGCGGCGGACCTGGCGGAGGCGGCGGAGACAACTACAATCTGTTTGTTCGTCCGATGATGGAACAGCAGCAGTACAACAGACAAATGGTTCAGCAGGTTGAATCGTTACAGCAGACCATTCAGCGTCAGCAACAGCAGCTTCAGCAACAAAACCGCACGCTTAACCAGCTTCAGCAAGAAGGGATTATTCCGACTCAGGCGAATCCGACGATCGACAATAATCCCAACAGCGCTCAGCAGTACTTCAATCAGCAGTACCAGCAGTATTTCAATCAACCGAATAGATAATTTGAGGCAGTAGGCAAGAGGCAGTAGGCAAGAGTTTATTTTCTACTACTGCCTACTGCCTATTGCCTATTGCCTATTGCCTAACTATGCGCTCCTGGCTATATTCTCGCGTCAATTACGAGACGTTTCATAAAATCCCGACGTCCAATCTGTCTATGAATCTGACGCGAATGCAGACGCCTTTAGACCGCTTGGGGAATCCGGAACAGGGCGTGAAGTGCGTTCACGTTGCCGGGACGAAGGGCAAAGGCTCGACGTGCATTCTTCTGGAATCCATGGCGCGTCACGCTGGATACAAAACCGGTCTGTTTACGTCGCCCCATATATTGCGTATTGAAGAACGCATTGCTTTAGGGGGAAAGCCGTGTTCGTCCGAGGACTTTGACGCCTGGCTGAGTCTCGTTCGCCCTGTTGTGGAGCAGATGGACAACGACGCGCCGGAGCTGGGCGCTGTGACGTTTTTCGAGATTACGACAGCCATGGCGTTTCTGGCGTTCCAATCCGCCAGCGTTGACCTGGCGGTCTTGGAAACCGGCTTGGGCGGAAGTCTGGATTCTACCAACGTTTGCAAACCTCTTGCAACCGCGATTACCAGTATCGGTATAGACCACGTCGCCGTTTTGGGCGATACGGAAGCCAAAATCGCCAAAGAAAAGGCGGGGATTATCAAGCCGGGCGTTCCGGTGGTGATTGGACGCATGAATCCGGAACCCCGCCGGGTTATCGAGCAAGTCGCAGCAGAGAAAAACGCCCCGATTTACGAAGCCGACCGCGATTTCTCCTGGACGTATACGCCAACGCCCAACGCCTTGACCGGCTTGCTGTCTTGCGGATCAATTCGCAACGCAACGCTCAACCTGCCGGGCGAACATCAAGCGGGCAACGCCGCAATTGCCATTGAACTGGTAAGAATACTCAAACGGCTAAGACACGGTTTGCAAATCCGTGATTTAGCCATTCGAGAGGCGCTGGCTTCCGTCCGCATTCCCGGGCGGATTGACGTCGTCCAAACGAACCCGATTACGATTATCGACGCGGCGCACAATCCCGACTCGTTTTCCAAACTGGCGGAGGCGGTTGCGCGCCTGAACCTGCCGCGGGAAAACTGCTGTCTGGTCTTCGCCTGCGCGGACGACAAAGACGCTGTCCGAATGTTTCGTCTCGTCTATCCGTATTTCGGAACGTGGAGAATTACCCGATTCCAGAACAATCCCCGCTCCTGCCCGCCGGAACGGCTGATGGATCTTTTCAAACAGCTGGAATCCGAACAGACGCTGGCGGGAAACGCCCAGCGCAACGATGTAGCCGCGTTTGACACGTCCGCCGCCGCCATTCAATCCGCTCAAGAAAAAAAGAACCGGCAAATGACGTGCATTGCCGGCTCGTTCTATTTGGCTGCAGAAGCCTATTCCGTATTGGAAGCGAAATAATTACGCTTCTGCCGGTTGGGCTTCTTCGGGCTGAGCTTCGTCTTCTTTCTTTTCTTCAGTCGGGTTCTTTCCGAACAGGAGGAAGAAGATGAACGCCGTTGCCATCATGATGGCAGGAACCATGAAGATCTTTTTCCAGTCGTTGGTTTGCGCCTGCAGGTATTCCTGACGCGTAATGCTGATTTCTTCCGCTTTGACGTCTTTTCCTGCCAGCTTGGACTGAACCTGAGTCAGCAGGGATGTTACAACTTCTTTGGGAATCGTATTGGACTTGTCAGCGGAAACGACGTCTGCCAGGTCAGCGGCGGTAATCTTGCCGTCTTGCACGTCAACGGCGGTGATTTCAGCCTGTTTCACGAAAAGGTT
>JAZUMX010000501.1:0-1945 GCA_045603865.1 Thermoguttaceae bacterium | reverse complement strand
GTGTACTTAAAGAGAATGTAATTTGAGGCAGTAGGCAATAGGCAATAGGCAATAGTTTACGCTTCGCGCCTTCTCGCAACTCGCTACTCGCTCCGTGGGTTAAAACCCACGGCTATTAATATTAAACCGCTACGCGGTTTTTAAGGAACGCTATCGCGTCTGTTTTTAAATAACGCAACTCAAAAATGCCAAACAAACTTTACGACAAAAACGGTTTCAAATTTGAATATCCAGACGACTGGACAATCGAATCGTACGACGACGGCGTCAGCGTTACGTCTCCGACGGAAATAACGTGGACAATTCGCCGCTTTCCCGCCCATACCAACGGGCAGGAGTTCCTTGAGGAAGTTGCTGAGGCGCTAAGGGAGGAGTACAACTCCATCGACATCGAAAAGACGCAGGAGGAAATCAACCCCGGCGTTGTTCTCGACACGTGGGAAATTGACTTCTACTGCCTCGACATCCCGTGCGTCGCCCGGGCGCAAACGCTCAAGACCCCGTTCGCCATTTACTTTCTTTACTCGCAGACGGACTCCGACGAACTCGACGACGTCGCCCCGATTATCGACGACATGCTCGACTCCTGGCTGGAACCCTTCCGCCAGTTCGACGCCAACGCCGGTCTGACAGAAAACGAAGAAGAATAAAGAAGTCGTCCAGTAAGTTGACAACTAATAACGTTTGCGCAGGTCAGTCCGCACACGGATTTAACAGATTAAACGGATTTTCACCGATTGGTTACTTTTAGTTCATTATTCCAATATTTCTCTTGGCATTTAAAAGCCTTTGATTCTTAATAATGACATCTAGTCAAAAAGTAAAACAATCGGTGTGAATCCGTCTCATCCGTGTTTTCCGTGTGGAACTAATAGTCCCTAAATAAACCATATTTTAGTTCACGGATCCCAACCTGCGGAAAGTACCAAATCTACTTCTCTTAGTTGTTCTTAATAAACACTTCCTGACCGGCGTCGTTGAAGTAACGGATGTCGGCGTATTCCGGCGAGACGCCGAATCGGGAGCGAATCTGAACCTGAATGTCGCCGGTCTTTTCCAGCTCGATAATCTTGTCGCGCATCTTGTTGTTGAGGCAGTCCGCGACGGCGGTTTCGACTTCAACTTCGACGCTGCGAATGGCGTCCGCTTCGCTTGCCAGAATGAGCGTGCGGAGAACGTCCAGAGCCATGTTGTCTACCGACTTGACAGACCCGGTTCCGTGACAGTACGGACATTCCTGGAACGTGGATCGACCGACGCTGGGGCGAATGCGCTGGCGCGTCATTTCAATCAAGCCGAAGGGGCTGGTGCGAAGAATCTTCGTTTTCGCTCTGTCGCGTTTGACGGCGTCACGCAAAGCGCGTTCGACGTCCCGGCGGTGCTTGTCTTTTCGCATGTCGATAAAGTCGTTGACGATGACGCCGCCCAGGTCGCGCAGACGAAGCTGACGAGCGATTTCCTTCGCCGCCTGCAGGTTCATGCGGTACGCGGTTTCCTCAGCGTTGTCATCCGCCCGGAAGTTGCCGCTGTTGACGTCGATGGCAACCAGCGCTTCCGCCTGATCGATGACAATCGACCCGCCTTGGGGCAGCGGAACGATGCGCTTTTGAATCTTCTCAATTTCTTTATCGAGATTAAACTTGTGGAAAATCGGCTCTTTGCCTTCGTAAAGCTGAATTCGGTCGGCGCATTTCGGCATGACCTGCTGAACGAAATCGCGCGCCCGTTCGAACGCGGCGGGATCGTCAATAAGAACCGTGTCGAATTCCGTTGAGAAGATGTCGCGAATGGTGCGGATGATCATGTCCGACTCTTCGTAGATGGCAACGGGGCCGGGAATGCGTTTGACGCGTTTGGCAATGTTCTTCCACAGACGCATTAAATACGTCATGTCGCGCGCCAGCTCTTTTTTCATTCTGTCTGCGCCAGCGGTGCGGACGATAAA
>JAZUMX010000500.1:0-2765 GCA_045603865.1 Thermoguttaceae bacterium | reverse complement strand
ACAGACTGAATCAAGTCGTGAGCGGCGCCGTCGTAGGTTCCCGTATAACCGTCAACGGAGACGCCTGAAATCTCGCCTAAATTCGAGGAAACAGTTCCGCTGATTTTGTAACGACCCAACGAGCCGTAATTGGAATACCCGAGCTTGGTCGCGCCGTTTTGGTCTGTATACCAGTACCCGCCGTCGGAGCCCAATTCGCCGCGCTGGTCGCCGGAAATAACAAGATAATACGTTCCCTCCGCAGAAATACTGCATTGAATCGTCGCGTCGCACGACCAGTCTGAGTCGTAAACGTAAATGGAGTTCCATTCAGAGTCGAACAATTCCGCCTTGACATCAAGGTTGGTAAGATTATAGGAATACCCCATGTCGGCGTAGGCGTATCCGAAACAGTCAACGCCCTTGATTGACAGGTTGACAGAACCGACGTCAAGTGTGAGCGTGAAGACGTCGTTGTCCGGGTCAGCCAGAACAGCGCCCCCAACTTCGTCAATCGTTTGACGTCCAATCATGCCGGTATCGGAAATTTCCGTAGATTGCCCAAGGTCCGGCGCGGAATCGAGCAGAACAGTCGGCGTTCCGTCCAGAGTATACGCGCCGTCAGTCGAAACCGACGCGACGTCGTCGTCAATAAAGGGAATATAGCTGGAAATAATCAGCAGTTCGTTTTGACATTCATCCAGCTTGTTGAGCGTCTCGCCGTTGTTGTTTGTAACAGTTTGAGCGCCGGGATATTCGCCCATCGTCCACTGAACCATGCTGTAGTTATAGCCGGAACCCATAATCGGCGCCCAGTATTCCCGACCGCTGAAGTAGACGCTGTTTCCGGGATAGGCGCTGCTCCCGTCGTGATACAGCCCCAGCGTGTGCCCTGCTTCGTGCGTAACGGATTCCGCGTCGAGCTTTCTGCCTCGCAGCCAAACAAAGGCGACGTCTTCCACCATTTCCTGGAACGTTCCAACGAAGGAAACGCCGGACGTTGAAACTCTTGAATTCGTCGGCGACGAGTTGTCGGAATTCATGACGTAATTGTAACCGATAACGATTCGTTTTCCCCATTGCAAATCGGATTCCGTGTTGTCGTACAGAATCGCGTCCAGACCCGGAAAGACAGTTGTAACGTTGACGTCAAACGGCGCATAGTCCTCCGCAACTGTTCTCCAGATGTACAAGATGTCTGCCGCAGAATAATACGACCCGGCGCTGGCGTCAACGCGGATAATATCGCCGTATTCGTCTCCGTTCCATCCGGTAGCCGTTACCAGATGTCCGGTAAAATCGAGATAAATCGTATAGTTGGAATCCGGCTTGGACGACAGATTGAAAACGTTGGTTTCTTTCACGCCGTCGCCGTCCAGGTCTACGTTATAGCCAGACAAATCCAAAGCGGCTGTCGAGCAGGTTGTTTCAGACCAGCTGGACTTGGCGTTGGAATCCGTCGCGTCAGCCTGAACGCGAGCCGTTACTGTAACGCCGTTGATAAGCTGGGGAAGAGTGAACGACCGCGACGTCAAACCGGAAATCGTATACCACGGCGAATCGGTCATCTCGTCGCCGGTTAACTGATAAGTGATTGTATATGTCGATGCATTTTCGACCGCGTTCCACGAGATTGTTACATTTGTCCCGCTGACGCTTGAGGAAACAACTGGTGCGTCCAGCGGCAGGGCTATCGTCTGCGATTCAAACGCGCCGAGGTCGATATTGGTATTGTTGTAAATCCGGCTTGCGCCGACGATGTCTGTCGATTGACTGGTCAGCCCAAACAAAGCCGCAATGTCGTTATCGCCGTCGTCAACGCCCAGAGAGTTCGGCATCAGGGCGAAGTCAGTCTTTAATGAATAATTCCCGCTGGCGTTTACAAACGAAGGAGAGCCGGAGGAATACCCGCCGTCGATCGTTTCGTCGCCTGCGGTAAACGAACCGTACATGGACGAAATGAGGTTGTTCTGTCCCCACATTGAGCCGGTGCCGGTGGCGCCCTGCTCTTTATAAACCGCTAATCCGCCATTATCCTGAATGATGTTATTGTACAAATAAGCGTTGCTGACAGAATACAAAGCCCCGCCGACGCTCGACGCGTTTTTGGCAATTGTTACGTTTACTAAAGTGAAAGATGCGGAATTATAATTGTTATTAGTGTTCGCAAAGTCGTAAACATTATTATAAATAGCGGAACCGACAGCAGCTGAGTTGTTAAAAAACAGACTGTTGGTTATAACCGTCGAGCCGCAGTTGTTGAGCATAATCGCGCCGCCGCCGGACCCATTTTCGTCTTCCGCAATGTTGCCGCTAAAGACGCTGTCGGAAATTGTCAGCGTTGAGACGTACCCTTCATGATAAATCGCGCCGCCTAAATAGCTGGCAGAGTTTGACGTAAATTCGCAGCCGGAAATCGTCAAATTGCCGGTATTGAAAATCGCCCCGCCGTAGGTGGAATAAGTGGTTCCGCAGGAGTTGGAATCAAACCGGGAATCCGTAATTGTAACAACGCTTTCGGTAGACGTAATATAAATCGCCCCGCCGTATGCGTCGACGGAATTGTTGGAGAAAACGGATGACTCGATTGTCAAATTGCCCTCTGTATAGATAACCGCACCGAACCCCGCCTGATTGGAGTCGAACGTACAATTGGCTATCTCGACGTCGCCCACCGCGTAAATCGCCCCGCCCCAGCCAGCAATCGGCGTTCCGTTTGAAAGCTGCAGCGCGTTTGCCGCGCCGGTAATCGTTAATCCGTTGAGGGAGAGCTCGCCGGATTCCGT
>JAZUMX010000499.1:0-3237 GCA_045603865.1 Thermoguttaceae bacterium | reverse complement strand
CTTCAGCCCACGGAATTAACGCGATATACTCTCCCTATCGGGACTTTAGCGGACTAACGTCCGCTGTCGCTGCCGCGACATTTTGTCTCTCATTTGGACAAATAATCTATGCGCCGGAAAAATATGCGTACACCCTGCTTTTTTCTTCTGCCTTGAACGCTTTTATGGTTGTTATAAGTTTTGTCAGAATAACATCTGCTCGTTACCGAATAACTACTTCTGAATAAACAGCATAACGCCCCGCTTATTGGAAATGAGGATGTCGGGTTTGCCGTCTCCGTTGACGTCGTTGACGTCAAAGTCGGTCGCGACGCCGCTGGCGCCGTCGATGAGGTGGCGAACCCACTTGACCTTTTCCGGCGTGCATTTGTTTTCGTACCAGATCAGTTCCGCCGGGAGGAACGCTCCTGGATCGTGTCCTCCGTGAGCCATCCAGCGTTTTCCGGTTACGATGTCCAGCTTGCCGTCTCCGTTCATGTCAACCATCTTTGTGGAGTGGTACTGAGAATTGATTTTGTCCTCCGGGTCTTCGATGACGATTCTGTCCCAGCCGCCGTCTTTGTTCTGCTTGAACATCCAGATTCCGAAATTGTGAGCAGAGGTGGAGAAGATTTCCGCTTTTCCGTCGCCGTCGAAGTCAGCAACCTGCATGTGCGAGCATTCCGGACCGAGATCCGCTTTGACTTCTTCCCATTTTGCGCCGCTTGTCAGTCCTTCTTTTGGCTGAAGGAAATACCCAAACGGAGTTACGATGTCCGGGCGACCGTCTCCGTTGACGTCCCCGATTCCGAAGCCGTGCGAATAATGTCCCGCCGCAGGATGATCGAGTTCCGAGACGTCAATTCGCGTCCACGGCTGAGTTGGGTCGTCTCCCGCTTTGAAAATCGCAACGCGACGTTGAGGGCTGTTGGTGTTGTTGACGTCGGGATTCCATCCGCCGACAATTTCCACGATGCCGTCGCCGTCCATATCCAGTGCGACAGGGCTTTCGTTATTGAGGACGTCTGTAATCTTGTACTCTTTCCATTCGACGCCGTTAGCTGCTTCTTTGCCGGGATTGGCGTACCAGTACTGCGTCTTGCCAGGCCATGGAAGACGAATGAAATCGACGAACCCGTCTTTGTTGACGTCTGCCGCCGCAGCCCCGAAAACGGTACTGTAGTTTTGCCACTGGTATTGAGAATAACTCTTGCCGTTAAACGGAACGGGCTTCCAGTCCGGGGCTGCGTAGTACAGTTCTCCAACGCCCAGGTCAGGCTTGCCGTCGTTGTTGTAGTCGGCAATTGCCGCGCCTTCAGAACGAAAAACCGGGTCGACGTCAACGCGTTCGAACGTTAAATAATCAGCCGCAAAAAGCGAAGACGCCGATAACGTCAACGCCAAAAACAGGATTCGTTTCATGTTGTCTCCTTGGGTTGTGGGGAAGGAAATGAGGAAATAATTAATATGAACCGCGTTAGCGGTTCAATTTTAATAGCCGCGGGTTTTAACCCTTACTGTTATACATAAGTTTTTAAATTATCATGTATTTTTTGAATTGTATTTTCTATAATATTTGAAAATACAGTAATTTCAAGAGTGATATTGGACGAAAAAGTAGTCAAGTAACATGATTTTTAAAAGATTTTTTGTTAGGCGACTACTAAATGAATTACAATATTGACATTCAAAACGATTATTCTTCTTGGGCAGTAAAGAATTTTGGAAACAACTTTTTCAATGATCAACGTCTGACGAAAAGATGTGTAAATATTGCCGAAGCGATAATGAACCGCCCCAAAAGCTTTATTAACGGATTGTATGCTAACACACCCGCGATTATTGGAGCATATCGTTTTTTTCAAAGTGATAAAACATCATTCTATTCCGTTGTCAAAACGCATTGCAGTAATACGTCTGAAGAAATAATGCAACTGGGCAAACAAGCTCAGGAGGCAGGCGAGAAGAAACCCGTTGTCTTAGTTCTTGGAGATACGTCTGAAATCAATTTTGGATATGGTAGAAAAATCAAGGGCGCTGGCCCGATTGGAGAAAATAATCAAGGCAAAGGATTTGTATTGCATTCGAATTTGGCGTTTAATTGGGATACAAAGCAAATCATTGGATTGCTTTCAGCGATGGTAAAAGATCGAACGCCGCGTCCTAAGCGAGAAAATGGGAAAACTCTATCATCGTATCAACGAGCGTTGATTTCAAACCGAGAATCCGCTCTTTGGATGAACAGCAAACAGGATTTTATACCGTTGCTTGATTCAGTAGAACTGGTTTGTGTCAATGATCGTGGAGCTGATTTTTATGAGCATTACTGGCAGTTATTTCACGATGGAATGTCTTTTGTAATTCGCGCCGGTCAGAAGGAGCGAGTTGTTGCGTCAGTAGATAATCCAGAAGAACGTATTCATTTGTATGAATTCATTTGCAGCCATCCAGTTCAGGGCGAACAAACTATTGAAGTTACAGGACAAAAAGTTAAGAATAAAAAGCAACCTTATCGTCGTTCTCCGTTATTGGTTCGTTTTGGTTCTTTTCTTTTGCTTCCATCCACGATAGCTTCCAAAGCTCTAGGCAAAGAAGAATCTTTCAAGGTAAATTTTGTACATATACAGGAAGATTCCAGTCGTTCAGTAGACGCCAAAGGCAAACCATGCGCAGTACAAGACCCCATTGAATGGATTCTTTTAACGAATCGTCCAGTGTCGACCGTTGAAGAAGCTATTGAGATTCGGGATATGTATCAAAAACGTTGGTTAATAGAAGAATACTTTTGCGCATTGAAAAGCGGCTTTGGATTAGAAGCTTCACAATTAGAAAACATTAATTCTCTCAAGACGCTTTGCGGCTTTTATTCAGTGTGTGCCGTATTTCTCTTATCGTTGAAATATTTACAGAATTTTAATCCAGATACAGATGTATATAAAATCATTCCCAAAGAATGGATAATAGTTTTAAAAAAAAGTCGGAAGGAAATATTCCATTAAAACGGTTCGTGATTTTTATATAGGATTAGCAAAACTAGGCGGTTATCTTAATCGTAAAAGCGATGCGCCTCCTGGTTGGAAACGTATCTGGAAAGGCTTTAATACACTCCTTCCGATAGTTGAAGGATATAAATTAGCCATGGAAATGTTCCCTGAAAAAATTGTTTTTGATTAAAAGATATGTATAACAGTGAGGGTTTTAACCCACGGACTACGAACACGCAAAAAAGAATATCGTCAAATTACCTTTTCCGTCTAA
>JAZUMX010000498.1:0-2416 GCA_045603865.1 Thermoguttaceae bacterium | reverse complement strand
CATGTAACCCAGACCGGCGCTGCAGCGTCTATACATCGGCCAGGTGGTGATATCCTTTCCATCGAAAAATACGCGCCCTTCATCCGGCTTGAGATCTCCGGAAATCATCTTCAGGCTGGTTGATTTACCCGCTCCGTTTGGACCCAGCAAACCGACAATTTCTCCCTCGTTTACATAGAGAGAAACGTCCTTAACGGACTGATTGTGTTCCCATTTGAAGTTTTTGAATCGATACAGAGTCTTTTTCAGCGATTTTGCTTCCAGGAGAACGTTCGTGTCCTTACTCATTATTTCACCTTTCTCATATCAAATACGTTGGGAATAAATCCGTTATAGGCGTGAGGCCAAAAGCCGAACTGCGCTTTGCCGATTAAAAGATCTTCCGAAACGAAGAAATCAATGCCTTCTTCCGGACGTCCCCATAAACGGCTGTCTTCACTATGAGTGCAGTTGTCTCCCATGGCAAAATACTGTCCGTCGTGCAAATCAAACTGAATTGTACGACGGGACGCCATACGCCCCCAACGCGTCGGATTGCGGAAGAAGTCTTCCATGTCTTCTGCCGAATCTTCGTCATAGGGCAACATTCCATCTTCGTAGTCGGTAATATGTCGATAAATCGGACGCTGCGCCGCGATATAGTACAAATCTCGATACAGCTTGACGTGCTCAACCGCTGCCGCAACGCCTTCCAAACCAATCCGGGCGGGATTGAGATCGTCTTTGGTGGGCAGAGAATTGTCCAGCGCGCTGTATTGAGTTGGAGAGTCGAAGCTTACCAGCTTTCCGTCAACCCATAAATACAATGCCTGATCGACGTTGGCAAAACGCAGAGACGTCTTCTTTCCCGGCTCAATTTTAACAGACGCTTTGGGCTGCCAGTTGTTTTCTCCAGAGATGGATAACTGAGCTGTTTGGTTTGCCAGGTTGATTGTTGCGGTAAACACGACGCCGCCTTTGATAAGCTGCAAATACGCTTTTCCTGTCTTGGCGGCAGGCGCAATATCGCATTCGACGATTAAATCGCCCGTCCAGTGCATTCCCACCTGGTCAGCGGTGGGAGAAAACAGACGCGGGTCTGAACTTCCGGTCTTTAATCGATTAAAATTATACGCGTTCATATCGGTAATCAAAGACGGGCGGACGTCAGGCGTTCGCGTCGGTTTGACGCCCTGATAGTAATTCAGCAAGACGTCGTAAGTTGGGACAACGTGCTGATACATCAGCCAGTTGATTTTGTCGTTTGAAGACGCCTGGCAGCGGTATTCCGACCGGTCCTGTTCGCTTTCCCAGACGCTTCCCTGAGCGCCAACCCAACGCCGCGGCCAGTTCGTTTTGGAATAAAAATCGAGATTGCGTTTATCGTCGTCGTAGACGTTTTGCATGACCGCCAGAATTTTATCCGCCGGCTTGCGAGCGATTTGGAAGTCGGATTCCTCTGTACTGTCAAGCGGTCTGGTAAAGACGTCTCCGTGCTGAACGCGCATCGTCTCATTCGGCATCCCAACCAATCGTTTGATATAGTTGGTTTGAGTGTTGCCAGGAAACATAAAAACGAACACGTCCCAACGATCCGGTTTAGACATTCGATAGGGATATTTCCCGACAACAATTCGGTCGCCGCTGTAAGAAGGGGTTTTCTGCCCTCTGATTTCTTCTCGCATTAAATCTATTCCGACTCGGCAGTTAGGGCAAACGACGCCGGTTATATAGGCGCCGCGAATTTGACGTCCGCTGCTGCGATCGACTTCTTCCGTCGCCCCGACCTTGAATCGATACCCGCATCCCGGACAGTTAATGTCTTTGTGGCGGCCCATCAACTCGTTTGCCATACTACCAGTTGGAATCATAAACGCTTCGGCGATATACGTTCTAAACGTCAACGCCAAAACAAAAGCAATTACGATGGATTCTATCGTTTCGCGGATAACTTGAAACGACGTTTTAGTTTCAGACGTATTTTGAGCGTTATTCGACGCCGAAGATTTGCTATTGGAACTCATTGGATGATTGAAAGTTTCAGATAAACCTTAATAAAAAAACTAAAAACAGGAATACTGAACGCACCGTCCATTTCCTGCTCCGATTCCATTATATTATAGCGTTTTCTCTATATTTGTAAATAGGAAAAGAATACTACAGAGTTACTTATTTTGCCTATTTTACGTACAAACATGCAATGTGGAAATGGTTACAGCCGCGTCTGTTTTTGTCTGTTAATATTGTTTTTTCTATTTCTAACGGTTTCTCTATTTTTCCAATTCAACCTCAACAAGCTTTTTGGGTCGAAGCATTCTGTAAACGAAATAAATGAATGCCATCAACGCCGCCAAAAATATCAGCGAACCAAGGATTGAAAGCCCTTTAAGAACCGTATCGCGTTCTCTAAGGTACTGTACAATCTTTGGATCGGCAT
>JAZUMX010000497.1:0-2065 GCA_045603865.1 Thermoguttaceae bacterium | reverse complement strand
TGGCTACGATCCGACTTGACTGCGCACCGTAGAGATTCACCGAATGAATGACGCCGACTTCAACGAGAAGACGCAGAGCATTTTGGTACACGGCAAAGGGCACGACGGCTATATTTATCCCTGCAAGGCGACGTTAAGCGCGCTTGAAAATTACAAACGGATTCGCCCCGCTCAGGTACGAGACGCCCAAGGCGCGCCGACTTTCGTATCATTCGCGAAGCAGAATTTTGGCGAGCGTATAAATCGCGGCGGAGTACGTTGGGCGATAAATAACATTCTGCGCGACCACGGGAAAAAGCAAGCCGGAGTTAGTTGCCACGCGTTACGGCACAGTTGCGGGACTAATCTTTATGCGGCGACGAAGGATTTACGCCTTGTTCAGGAAACGTTGAGGCAGAAAGACCCAGCAACGACGGCGCGCTATGCACACGTGGTAGAGCGTATCGAGAGCCGCGCGACAGCGCAAATTTCGCCATTCGCTGATTTACCGATAGACGAGTTTTGAGGAGTGATTTTAATGACGGACAGACGCCAACGCACGATTGATATTGCGGACGCCGTAATAATGCAAATGATTCGGCAGAACCCGAAAGTTTCACAAGCGGCAATAGCAGAGGCGGCGCGCATTTCGAGGCAGAGCGTATCAAAACGCGTCAACGACCTTGCCACCCTGCGCTATATCGACCACAGAGGATTCACCAACACGATAACGGAAAAAGGCGTTCAGTTCCTTGCCAGTCTGAAAATCGAGATTTATTACCGAATGCCGGAGGAGCAGACGGAAATTTTGCGCGTTGCGAACGAGACGAAAGCGAGCGTGATTGATTGTGGCTAAAGCGACGCCCATTACAATCGTCGACGCGTGGAATAAAAAGATTGTGCCGACCGTAGAAAGCGGAGAGTTTAGCGCGACGGAACAGCTTACGTTATTTTATCTGGCTATCGCCCTCAATCGTAATTTATGGGAGCCGGTAAAGGTAAACCCCGCAATCATAGCGGCGGCGACCGGCAAGGACAAACGCACGATTCAAAAGGCGATTCGGAAGTTAATCGACAGCGGCGCAATCAGCGAGACAGAGGAAGGAGCGATTTATTTTGGAGGAGAAAAACAACATAATCAGACTGCAGGAATGTCAGCACTTCAGCGCGGAAACGTCGAAAATAATGGAAGGGATTCTGGCACCACTGCCGGAGGACTTGAAGACGACGGCGAAGGCGATTCTTCAAAAATTAAGCCTGCCGCTCGGAAGCGTAGAATTTTTAACTAGACGGGATTTTTGGAGCCTGCGCGAATTGGAAGATAAGAACTGCGCGAAATGCAAGGGCAATCGTCAGAACTGCGACAAAATAAGCGTAGCGATAAACGAGAACGGAAGCTTAACTTTCACGCGTGAGACTTGCCAAAAAGCGGTACAGTTCAGGGAGACCGCGCGCGCGACAGAATTAATCAAAGCGGCGTCAGTACCAAGAATTTTCGCGCAGTTCAGAGCGAAGGACTTCAAGACCGCGAACGAGGCGGCACTAGACGCGGCGGAAAGCGCGGTTGTGGACGGCGCGAGCGTTTACATATTCGGCGACGTAGGAACCGGCAAAACAATGTTAGCAAGTATCATAGCGAACGAGCGAGCTTATCAGGGAAAATCGAGCCTGTTCATCAGCGTAGCCGAAACGCTAGAGTCCCTGCGCGAATTTAACCAGCACCAGAAATTCACGGACAGCAAAACGCGGGAGGACAAACTAAAAACCTACGCCGCCGCGAAATGCTTAATCGTGGACGACGTAGGAGCCGAGAAGCCTACCGATTGGGCGGTTGAAACCATGTTCAAGATTTTCAATCGCCGGTATAATGACGGACTGCAGAACGTTACGACGAGCAACCTTTCACCAGAGGAACTCGAAAAGCATTTGGGAGCGAGGATAGCGCGGCGGATACTGCACGGCGCGACGATTGTCGAATTGAAATAAACGGCGCAAGGACTTCGAGCCGGAAGCGTTGCCGGAGACGGCGGCGCTTTTTTTGTGCTTGTCTCCTGCCCAATTCTGAAAGCGGTTGTGAAAACAACCG
>JAZUMX010000496.1:0-3164 GCA_045603865.1 Thermoguttaceae bacterium | reverse complement strand
CCCTACGCTTTCTTTTTTTTCTTGTAATCTTGAGTTCTAACTTTAACTAAAATCTAAAAGTAAAATAGGTAAAACAAAATCTTTTCTAATCAATACAACAGAATTATTTTAACACGCTTTTTCCTTAAGTTGATACCTATGAGATGGAAGCCCTCAAAGCTCAAGTAGCTTCTCAGCGACCTTCTGATGTCAACCCTTTCTTTACTTCTTCCTGTCTCGATATATCAAGACTTATTATCCTGCCTTCGCTAACTTCGATTTACACCCCTTCTGACCATTTTTCGGATTGTTCTGATTCTGATTGACTCATACCCTTCTCTACCAGATTTTCATTTTTTGCTTTTGATTTATTATTTTATTTTTTTCAATCTGCGATTTTAATTTTTAGCTTTATTCTTGATTATCTATTTTATCTGTGTTTAGTTTATATTTCCCAATCGTTAAATTTTAACTTCCGTATTTGACTAATTTTCCGATTCTATTGTTTATTCCGTTTATTCACTTTTTAATATTTTTATTATTTATAAGAATTCTTTTGAAATTGCTCTTGATTTTTTTTCTGAAATTTGCGAAAAGCCTGTATTCGTTAAATCAATCCTAACCGCTTCAAATATGAGTTCCCTTATAACCGATACTGAAGTTAAAACGTTTCGCGCCGCGAATATGCAGGAAGCTATTCGCATGGTTCGGGACGCTTTTGGCCCTGACGCAGCGGTGTTATCGGTTAATCCAGTTAAAACTACCCGATTTTTTGGTCTTCTCAAGGGCGAGCCACAGGTGGAAATCATCGCGATGCCTGGCAAGTACATGCAAAGTCGATTTGGATCTTCTGCGCCCTCCCCTGCTCCGACGTCCAATTTTGTCAATCCTCGTCAGGCGCAACTTAACGACGCGGTCTTTTCAGCCACGGTTGGCATAAACGACGTCCGCCAGGCGGCGAACGAATTCGGTCAGTCTCCGTGGGACTCTGTCATGCAGGGATTTCAGCAGCACGAAATTTGCGGTTCCGTTCAGATGACCTCTGCGCTGTACAAAGCGTACACGAGTTTGATCGACGCCGACATTTCCGAACTGATTGCCCGGGAACTCATCTGCGCTGTTACCCCTCAGCTTCGCGGCGAGCAACTGAACGACTACCAGATTATTCGTCAGGCGCTGATTGCTGAAACGACTCGCCGAATCCCGGTTTCCGGAGCCATTCGACCGCGTCACACAGGGTACGTGGTCGCGCTGGTCGGACCGACCGGCGTCGGCAAAACGACGACCATCGCCAAGCTGGCGGCGCATTACTCCTTGAAAGAGCGTCTGCGCGTCGGCTTGATTACGGTTGACACCTACAGAATCGCAGCTGTCGAACAGCTCCGGGCGTACGCGAACATCATCGACTTGCCGATGCTGGCGGTTCGATCCGTTCCGGAAATGATTCAGGCGGTCAGCCGACTCCGCAATCTGGACTTGATTCTCATGGACACAGCAGGGCGCGGAACGAAAGAAGACGACAAAATTCACGATTTGAAAACGTACCTCGACGCGGCGTCCGTTGACGAAGTCCATTTGACTCTCTGCGGGTCTTCGGCGGCTCGTTCCTTATGCCGGGCGGCTGAGACGTTTTCGATTCTCAACCTGTCCTCGCTCGTTTTAACGAAACTGGACGAGGCGGTTGGACTGGGAAATCTGCTGTCTTTGCTGCGCTGGCGGCGTCTGCCGCTGTCGTACGTAACAGACGGGCAGAGCGTTCCGGAGGACTTTCAGGTCGCCAATGCGGCGCATTTGGCTCGCTTGGCGTTAGGAGAAAAGGATTAAAACGCGCCTTTAGCGTTTGTTACATAAATCACAACTTACAACTCGCAACTATTATAACTTGATTTCATTTTGGAGTTTAATATGACAGCAGGAAATTCGGAAGCCGTTCGTAAACTTTGGGTCGAATACAAGAAAAATCCGACGCCGGCGCTGCGAAATCGTTTGATGGAAATTTACATGCCGATCGTCAAGCATAACGCAGAGCGGATTCGAACCCGTTTGCCTGGCAACGTAGAACTGGACGATCTGCTTCAGGTTGGCGCGATTGGCTTGATGGACGCGATTAACGGATTCGACATCGACCGCGGCGTCAAGTTTGAGACGTTCTGTTCCGCCCGGGTTTGCGGCGCGATTCTCGACGGTCTGCGAAGCATGGACTGGGTTCCGCGTCAGGTTCGCACCAACGCCACCAAGATGAAGGAAAAGATTCGCGAGATGGAAGGAGTTCTGGGTCGCATGCCGCTGGATACGGAAATCGCCGAGGAACTCGGCATGCCGCTGGAAGAAGTGCAGCGCATTATTCGCGACACCCAGATGACGACGCTCACCAGCCTCGATAAACGCTGGGATCAGGCGAACGACTCTTCCCGCAACATTCGGGAAATTGACGTTCTGGTTGACAAACGCTCGGAAGATCCCGGCAAGAAGCTCCAGAATTCTGAACTCATTCGCGTTGTTACAAAAGGGCTTTCCCAGAGCGAACGCCTGATTATCATTCTGTACTATTACGAAAACCTGACCATGCGAGAAATCGGCTTGACGCTCAACCTGTCGGAAAGCCGGGTCAGCCAGATGCACACGTCGATCATGCGCCGCTTGCAAGACCAGCTGGCGAACCGCAAATCGGAACTGGCGGCAAACTAAGACAATTTATCAGAGGGCGCCCCGCTCTGCTTGCGGGGCTTTTTTTGTCCGTATTTCTCCCCTTACTAAAGTTTTTTGGAAAGGGGAGTTTGAGGGGAAGAACCTTTTTTTCAAAAAAGGTTTTCCCCTCTTTTTATTTCAACTTGAAAAAACTTCCCTAAAAGGGAGCCAGCTTGCTGGCGACCAAAAGTTTTTTCAAGCCCCCGATGGCGGGGGAGCCAGTCCGCGCTACCGCGCGAGACGTATTATAATCGCTCCCGTTGGTCGCTTGTTCTTTCCTTGCTAATATTTTAAGCCGCAAAGAACGCAAAGAACGCATAGATTTTAAAACTTCGCGAACATCCTCCGCGGCTCCGCATCTCCGCGTGAGATTTGTCCAGGCGTTTCGCAACCAAGTTTAGTTTGCCGTTCCGGCGAATGCGTAATTCCGTTCGCTACGCGTCTATTATTTATTACTTCGCGAACTTTGCGTTCTTCGCGTGAGGTTTCTTTTGCGG
>JAZUMX010000495.1:0-3567 GCA_045603865.1 Thermoguttaceae bacterium | reverse complement strand
ATTCGTTTTGCCGCCTTAATCGCAGACTGAAACGCCAGATTGAGCGGCAGACCAATCGTCTGGGCTTCCGCGGCGACGTCGTGAGCGGCTCTGACCTGGGAAATAATCTGGACGTCCCCAAGAGCCATGGAATCCAGCGACGACGCGACTTGAAACAGGTGCTCTACGGCTTCGTAATCGGAGTATTGAAAGCAGGTTTTGAACAGCGTTTCCCGGTCAACGCCCCGATAGCTGGCGAAGAACTCCATCTGACGCTGCAGGACGTCTTTGTTTGCCGTAACCTGTTTATTTCGCTCAACATCCGTATTTCCAATCCCAAATTCCGGGCTGATTTCGTCGTCTACCCAACTATAGACTTCGACCCGGTTGCAGGTGGACAGCGCGCAGACGTCTGCTTCCGGGAACTGTTCCGCAAACGACTTTAAGAACGCCGGCGTTTCTTCCGGGCTGAGAGCCAAACGCTGACGCAGTTCCACTCCTGCCTGACGGTGCGAACATCCAAACAAGTAGAACGTCATGGATTCGCCTCCTGCGTTACTTCCGGGAGTCTTTCGGGAGCGTTGGCGCTGGCGTCAGACGTTTCCGTTTGGGTTTCCTCGGCGGGCTGAACGCTCCAATGACCAGTCGATGAAAAATACGCGGCAACCAGCGTAATTGTCAGCAGGATAAACAGAAATATCGTTCGTCTGGCTGTGGCTTTTGCCTCGGTAAACGCTCCGAAAACGACAGAGCGAATAATCGTCCAAAGTATCCAGATAAATATAATCAGCGAGCCGATGATGGTTGGGCTGAAGGCGTAATCTACTGGATTGATGGTTCCCGGCCGGGCGTTGAGCAGAACGAACCCGGATACGATTCCCGGCGCCAGCGCCGCCAACGACCAGATCAGCGACGAGCGGTTGATTCTCGCCAGACGTTCCAGCGGCGGCAGATTCCACGTTCCGCGGCTTAGGCGCAGCTTGAGCCGTCTGTCTTGCCAAAGGTACAGAATCCCGACGATTAACCCGATTGTCAGCGAGACGAAAAACGTCAGCTGGGACAATCCGTGGACCAGTCCCCACCAGCGCATGACCGGCTGACGCGGGAACAAGCTTACCGGCGCCCAAAACGCAGCGATAATCAAGCACAGCGATGCCGTCATCGTCAAAATCGGGAAAATGGTTCCGGCGCTGCGGCGAAGCGAGGCGAGAAAAATCAGCGACAAGAGCCACGACGCGCTCAGAAAAACGCCCTGCATGCTCGACAACGCCGTTTGGTTGACGGACAGGTCCGTTTTGCCGACCAGGTAAAGCGACTGAATTATCAATCCGACAAGCGTCAGGAAAACGGTTGCCAAAAACGGCAGACTGACGCTGTGCGCCGAGGGCGACGTCTGGTCAGACGATTCGTCCATCAAATCGGAACTGGCGCGCCGTCGCATAATTTCGATTATCAAAGCGGGAAGAAAACAGCAGGCAATGCAGACAATCTGCAAATTGTTCATTTGAGTTCCTCTAATTCGTCTTTGGCGGGCATGCGGCTGAAGATTTGAGCCAAAATGATTCCGGTAAACATACAGCCGAAGGTGTACATGGCGCAGACGATTGCCGCCTGCGGAAAATCTTTGAAATACGTCGTTGCCAGCATGGTTCCCAGCCCGGCGTTTTGCATACCGATTTCCAGAGTCAGCGCGCGGCGCATTTTATTGGACGCGCCGATTGCAAGTCCGCCAAACCATCCGCAAATATATCCCAGGATATTAACCAGAAGCAGCGCGCCGAGAATAATCGACGGCGTTTTTTCAATGAGATCCGCTTTGGCGGCGACGACCGACGCGATAATCAGGATAATTGCAATATTAGCAATGATCTCGCCGACCATTTCCGCGCCTTTGCGCCACCAGTCGAAAATACGCGACAGAGTAAAGCCGACGATAACCGGGCAGACAACCGTCAAGAGCAAGTTGGCGGACATGGCAGAGACGTCCATTTTAACCGTTGCGGCTAAAAACCAGTACAGCAACAGCGGAACCAGCAGCGGCGACAGGAGCGTGGAACACGTCGTCAGCCCGACGGAATAGCTCACGTTGCCTTTGGAAATCATCGTCAGCATGTTGGACGCCATCGCTCCAGGAACGCATCCGACAAGAATAAAACCCACGAACCAGCCGTCTTCCAGATGAAACGCCTTGGCAATGAGCCATCCTGCCAGCGGCATGGAAAGGTACTGAATCGTCGTTCCGCCCAGGATTTTCGGCCAGCGGCGAATGACCATCTTGACTTCTTCCAGCGGCAGCAGACTTCCAATCGCCAGCATCGTAACGGTAATGAGCCAGTTAAGGTAATTACCGAAAACAAGAAACGGATTGAACGAAATGTTACATTTCGTCTGAACCCATCCCCAGTTATAGGCGACAATGCAGATTAACGTTAACCAAATCAGGAGGTATTTTGAAAGTATCTGTTTGAAAGTTTGCATCAGGGAATCTCTTCAATGATAATTTTAATAACGGAACCGTCGGCGGGAGTAACGTTCGGCAGACGATTTATTTTGAACCATAAAGCACCGCTTTGCGGGGCGGTAAACTGAACGCTGTTTCCAACGACAATCGGTTTGTTAAACCCTTCCAGTTTTGAGTTTTCGCCGTCGTTTGGCGTAACAATCGCGGCTAACAGAGCGCCCAGCGGTTTCTGGCGGAAGTATCGAATCGTAATCCCGTTCGGTTCGCAGGGCCACGTTTTCTCTCCAGCGCAGACGCTGTACTCGCCCATGGCTTTGATGGAATATTTTTTGCCTTTCTCTATCCCGACGCCAACGTTTTGCCAGTCTTTGTCGGAACGAATAGTCTGAAACGCCTGTTTGTTTAGCGGCGTTACGCTCGGAGCGTCTTCAATGTGACAGAATTCCGGATTCAAGCCGTATTCGAGGTCGGAAATGAACGCTTCCCATTGCGTTGAAAACTGACGCCATTGGTCGTCGGTAAACGATTCCCGAAACATCTTGTTGACGTTTATCGCTCGCTGAGCGTAGGTTTTTCCCTGCTCAACGACGGAAAGACGCTGCAGAATCGCCTTGTATTGCGGCTGGGAATTCATCATCCAGACCAGCGCCCACGCCCATGCGTAGGAGCGGTTGTCCTGCGACTTCAACTCCGTTGAAAAGAACTCGTTGAGCGGAACGAAAACGCCGTTTTGCAGGTCGTTTTGAATGAACCGGATTCTGCCCCAGTGGGGGAACTCGTTTCTCGACCGCGGCATGACGCCCATTGTCAACCGTCCGTTTTCAATCCGGTGCGTTCCGAAATACTCGGCAAGCCCTTCGCCAAACCACAGCGACCCACACCCTTTGAGAACCTGGTTCATAAAGGCGTGAGTACATTCGTGCAAAAACAGATGACGCTGATAATCTCGTGATTCCTGAGCGTACAGCCAGACGTTGTTCCCGTACTGAAACCCGTAATCAAAGGGCGGCAATCCGTCTGGAAGCAGGTCGTTCATCATAAACGGAACGTTGTCTTTCATCACGCAGGCGCGAATCTTCCATGACGCGACCTGATACGACGGGACGTTGAAATATTCCGCAAACTGC
>JAZUMX010000494.1:0-2499 GCA_045603865.1 Thermoguttaceae bacterium | reverse complement strand
AACAGAGTTCCATGCCGTCTGACTGCCAGGAAGGTTTCTGAGGAAGTTGCTAAACGGAAGTTAGAACAAGTTACACGTAAAGCTAAAAAGTCAGGTCGGAAAGTCAGTCAGGCGCAGCAGATCGTTTCTCATTGGCAGTTCTACATTACCAGCATTGATAGCGGCAGATGTTTACTCGACGAAATAGTTACGCTCTATTCTGTTCGTTGGCAAATAGAACTGATATTCAAATTTTGGAAGAGTCACATGAACCTGAATAAATCAAAAGGTAAAACTACAGCAAGAGTATTGTGTGAGAAACTGCTCAAGATAATTTACATATTGATTTATCATGGACATGAAATACTTGCAGATATTGGACCTGTCAGCGACGTCAGCCATGTTGCTGTTCACGATCGTTACAAGTCCACATTTCACAAACTTCTGGATGCATTAAGAAAAGGATACTCGACAAATACTATTAGTAAAAGAATCAAAGAGTCTGTCTGTTTTATGCGCGAAACGCGTCCACGTAATAAACGTGTAAATAAACCCAATTTACACGATAAATTACAAAACAGACAGACAAATCAAGCAATAATTACTTCCTCTTAAGTTGATACCTATGGGCTTACGCACCCCGGCTCGCCAACCGCCTACTGTCTCATTTGTCTTATCGCTTCATAAGCGGCGATGCCGACGCTAACGGACAGATTTAAACAGCGGGCTTCCTCGGCGACGGGGATTCTCAAAGACGTTTGAGCGCAAAGCTGTCGAACGAAGTCCGGAACGCCGCGCGATTCCGACCCGAACAACAGGACGTCGCCATGCTGATACGTCACAGATGCATAGTCCGTTACAGCGTGACTGGTAAACAGCCAGGGCGCGGGGACTTTCCCGGTTTCCTCTTCCAGCCGGGTCATAAGAGCGTCCCAGTTGTTGACGATCTCGTAGTTCAGATAGGGCCAGTAGTCCAACCCGGCGCGTTTGAGAAGCCGGTCGGTAAGCTGGAACCCCATCGGGCGCACCAGCCACAGTTTCGCGCCCAGACCAACGCACGTCCGTCCGACCGCGCCGGTGTTGTGCGGTATTTCCGGTTCAAAAAGAACGATATGTAGCGGCGGGGACGTTTGCGCGGTCATGGCGGTTACTGCCAGTCTTTATAAAGCATGCTGGGCTGAATGTCGCTGTTGTTTTGGTACTTGCTTTTGTACAGGTCGAAGTCGCCCTCAATTTGATGATAGAAAATCTGGCAGATTCTCACGCCGGGATAGATGCGAATCGGCTGAACGGCGAAAATTTCCAGCGTCCAGAACCCCGCAAAGCCGACGTCGCCGAACCCCGCCGTTACGTGAACGAACAGCCCCAGCCGCCCGATGCTCGAACGCCCTTCAATCATCGGGACGTGGTTCATCGTTTTGGTAAACTCAACCGTTCTGCCCAAATACAGACGGTTGGGCTGCAGCACCAAACCGTGTTCCGGGATTTCCAGCCGATGAGCGATGTTGGGCTTTTTCATGTCCAGAACGCCGTCGTTGGATTCCAGTTCGTACGTGAGCATCTGGTTGTGAAGCGTCAAGTCGTAACTGTTCGGATTGACGTGAGTCGGGTCGAAAGGCGAAATCTCAATCTCGCCCGTCTGAACTTTCTGCTGAATTTGTCTGCCTGTAAGAATCATGATTGCGCGCAAATTACCTTTTCCGCCAGTACAACAGACCAGCAATCCCAAGCGCCAACAGCGCCCAGGTCGACGGTTCAGGAATGGCGTTGGCGTCAATCTGCATTCTGACGATATGATTGTCGACAACGGACAGATTCAAATAATACGGAAGTCCGTCCTCCAAAAGATTAGTCCAGAACGATTCCTTGCCCTGTTCCTGTGTAAAGCCGCCGGTTGACGTATTGACGATAATATCGTACGTTGCGCCTGGAATAAGCGCTGTTATATCCAGTTGGATTTCAGCGTTGGGGTCAATATCAAAAGCGCTGGCAGTGAGCTTGTCCATGCCGCTGGCGTCCTGTTCAAAAATCAGCGTCGAATAAGCGTCCGCCTTGAACATACCGTCTACGTTCAGCGTCCCCACCGAGTTGCCGGGCGAGAATTCCGCGCCGTTTCCGATTTCCAACGTTCCCGAGAAGTATTCTTTCATATCGAGACGTCCGGACGAAACGACAAAACTGCTGGCGTTAACAAGCCCTTCAGCAGCCGCATACAGCTGAAGAACGCCGTCGCCGGTCTTTTCGATTGAACCAGCTTTAATCGACCCGGCGAACTTTGTCGTCTGATCGTTATCGAGCGTCAGCTTGCCTGAAACCGTTACTGTTCCCTGAGCGTTTTCATCAGAATTGGACAGGTTATGAAGCGTTGCATTAACTGTCGTTGAATCGTTTCCGATTTTCAAAGTCGTACCGTCGGCAAGCGTTGTCGATCCGCCGGTTTGAGTAACTGCCTTCAGCAAAGACGCCGTTCCACTGGAAACGATAATATTGCCATCGCCTGAAATGGGCGCTGTAATATTA
>JAZUMX010000493.1:0-1839 GCA_045603865.1 Thermoguttaceae bacterium | reverse complement strand
CCATCCCTCCCCCTCTCGCCGGTGGGGGCGTAAGCTGGCTCCCCCCCCGGTCTCATCTTTTCTGTATCGCCGTTGCAAATAATCTGAAATCGGGTATAATAATCTATTATGAGTAACACAGAATTAGAACAGATTCCTGAAAATAACCCCAACGATCAGACAGACGTTGCTTTCCTTTACGCCTTGAGCGTCGAGTCGGCGCCGCTGGAAGGCATGCTCAAAAAATCGCATAAGGAGGACTGGCGCTGCTGTCAGCTGACGTTCGGCCGTTTGGGCGATTTGCGCGCCGTGGTTGTTCAAACCGGAGCGGGACTGAAAAAAGCCGCCAAGTCCGCCAGACGCGTTCTCAATCGTCTGCGCCCGTCGATTGTCTATTCGGTCGGCTTTGCCGGCGCGCTCAACCCGGAACTGGAACGGTTTCAGATTCTCGACCCGCTCTATCCGATGAACTTTCAGCCGACCAATGTTATTGACGTGGCGACTTCGTCAGACAATAAAAAGCCGTGGGGCTTGTACACATCCGAACACGTTGTAGCGAAGCTGTCCGAGAAAGCTGAGCTGTTTGAACAGTACGGCATGGACGCAGTCGACATGGAAACGGACGCTGGCGCGGAAGTCTGTCAGGACTGCGGCGCCGAGCTGCGCTGCGTTCGCATTATTACCGACGACGCCAAAGAGGAGCTTCCCCCGGATATCGAGAACATTCTCAACCAGAATTCCGGTCCGGAACAGTGGGGCGCGGCGCTGGGCGCTCTGTTCAGAAAACCATCCCGGGCGCTGGATTTAATCAAGCTTAAAAACGTCTCCGTTCAGGCGGCGCAAACCCTGGCGGAACATCTGGTCAAATCGCTGGAAGAATCTGTAGACGCATAGATTTTACGCAGGTCGTCCGTTCACGGGCGGCGAGGCGCCGCTCCCAATCCGCGCTGCCGCGCGAGTCGTATTAAAATCGCTCCCGTTGGTCGCTTTCGTCATCTAATTTGGAACCGACCCTATCGGGCGCCCATTGATTAATTGGAGTTCTATTTTATTTCTACTCCTCCATGAGAAATAAGTTGGGGTTAAAAATAACGCCTCTTATTAAGAATAAGCAATCGGTGTAAATCCGTCTTATCCGTGTTTTCCGTGTGGGACTGTATGAGCTACATTAATTCTATGAATTTAAAAAAACAGAGACGACGGTCTGAACGCTTGAATAAGCGGGGCTCGTCGTCTCTGTTTGCTCAGTTTAACCTGAACTCTTATACCGTTAAGATTAACGGTTCATCAATTCGATAACCATCTCGATTTCGACCGGGAGAGCGACTTCTTCGTAGGTCGGGTAGGACAGAACCGTGATGGACATGTTGGCGGGATCAACGGAGAACCAGGAAACGCTGTTGTTGGCGCCGTTGTCGGTCAGGAGCTGCTTGTACATTTCCTGAATCTTTTCGTTGCCATGAATGGTAATGACGTCGCCGGGACGAAGCAGCGTGGAGGCGATATCGTTTTTGCGGCCGTTGATGGAGAAGTGTCCGTGTCCGCTGCCCTGACGAGCCTGCGGACGAGTGCGGGTAAAGCCCGCGCGGCGGCCGACGTTGTCAAAACGGCGTTCGCAGAGGATAAGGGGGTGTTCACCCGTGTTGCCCTTCTGGCGCTTTGCTTTGTCGAAGAATTTGCGAATCTGGCGTTCGCCCAATCCGTAGAAGTACTTAATCTTTTGTTTTTCTGCCAAAGACTGACCGTAAACAGACTTGCGTCCGCGAGGACGAGCCATGCCGGGAGCCTGGGGACGGCGGCCAAATGCTTTTACTGCGCCGCTGCTTTCAAAAATCTGAGCGTTCAATCGACGGTTAATAC
>JAZUMX010000492.1:0-2928 GCA_045603865.1 Thermoguttaceae bacterium | reverse complement strand
TATAAAGAATGTATCCGCCGGATCAACGCGCTGCCGGAGACGTCGGTTGTGAAATACTCGTCTTTGATTCTGACGGATCCCGTCGGCGGTCCGGCTGGTCAGCCAAAATACCACAACGGGGCGATTCTCGTTCAAACCCGGTTGGAGCCGGAAGAGTTATTAAACCAAACGCAGAAAATAGAGCTTGACCTCGGGCGCGTTCGGACGATTAAAAACGGACCTCGCACCTGCGATCTCGACATTCTCTTGTACGACGACGTCGTTATGAACTCGCCCCGATTGACTATCCCGCACCCGCGCATGTACGAACGGGATTTCGTCCTCATTCCGTTGCGGGAGATATTGTCTGATGAGATTTGACCCGAGAGCCGCTCATTCCTGATTCACGCTCTCGACAACAAACTCATCCCCGTCGCGGACGAGGAATATAACGTGGAGTCCGTTCTCTTTTGCCAGAGGCTTTCCCTGTTCTGCGCCCAGGGCGAGCAGAGCCGTCGCCCAGGCGTCGGCGGTCATGCAGGAATCGTCAATCACCGAGACGGACGCGGTTTTATGCGTAATCGGTCGCCCGGTTTGCGTGTCGATTATATGCGAGTACCGCACGCCGTCCAGCTCGTAGAAGTTCAGATAGTCGCCCGACGTGGCAATCGCTTTGTCACTCAAAGAAACGGTTTTCGCCAAAGCGTCGTCCGTCAAAATTGGGCTGCTGATTCCCACAGACCAGTCTTTGTCAGCAATGTTTTTCCCGCTGGAACGCAGCTCCCCGCCGACGTCGACGAGGAAATTTTTGTACCCGCCATGAATCAAAAGCTCGGCGACGCAGTCCACTCCAAACCCTTTAGCGACGCTCGACAGATCAATATAGACGTTGGGGTCAGACTTGACGACGGCGTACTGCTGCGGAGAATCAGGCAGCTCTATAATCTTGATTTTATCCCAGCCGATGCGTGCTTTTGCAGCGGCGATTTCCTCGTCAGACGGAACCGTTTCCGGACGGTCTTCCGGACCGAATCGCCACAAGTTGACAAGCGGTCCGACGGTCGGGTCGTAAGCGCCGTTGGTCTTTTGCGCTATTTCCAACGCCAGACGCAACACCTTTGCCGTATCGGCGGAAATCGGGAACGGCTCCTCGGACTGATGACTGTTCAAACGCGACAGCTCGGAATTGGCGTCGTACGTTGACATCAGCCCATTGACCCGCGCCAGTTCCTCGTCAATTCTTTTCTTAAGCAGTTTCTCTCTGAAATCTTTAGTCAGAGCCTTGTAAACAGGCACGACAATCGTTACACGATAGGTTGTCCCCATCGTTTCGCCCTGAAAGTGAACGGTGTCATTTTTTACAATAGATACTATCGCCAGCCCTACAAAAACCGTTGTCAAAATGGAAATGCAAAACAGACGGCTTTTCTTCCCCAGTATAGCCAGCAGGAAGAAGCACATCAGCAGGAACAAAACCAAAAGAAATACTGCCATGGGACTAGTTAGTTATTTAATTCGGAGTTCGGAGTTCGGAATTCGGAATTACGCAAGCGCTCATCCAAAAGATAATTACGCATTCCGCATTCCTAATTCCGCATTATCATGCCTTCTATATGACAAGCGGATTGCGTTTCCATTGGGATGGAATAAACTGATACGGATCCTGACTTTTCTTGAATTCTTCGATTTTTCGATTTCGCTCTTCAAGCGCTTTTTTAATAAACTCTTCTCTTTGCTGAAGAAAATTGTCCTCTAAAGGGCAAACTTCATCAGTTTCAGGAGCAGACGCTTTCGCAACTTTTCTTCTTGAGCGTTTGTTTTTTTCAATCGCTTTTTCCTCTTCGGATATAAAATTCAGATCTATATTCGGCAGAAGATCTTCATTACCGGCGTTATCGGCAGCCGTTTCGCCAGAGCCTTTGGCTGTTGTCTGATCGTCTTCGGAGTCAAGTAAAATCGGTTCAAGAAATTCAGGAACCCTCCTGCCGGGAAGATAACTGACCGCTTTTGAAGACGCATCTGAAGAGGAATCCTTTTTAGACTTCTCTCCTGGCGCATTTTTCTGCGGCGCCGCTTTTTCAGGCGATTTTGAATTCTCAGACGGAGCGGAGCCGTCTTCAACGTTACTGTCGTCTTTGCCGTCTGAAGGCAAATCCTTAATTTTGTCAGGCGATTCGCTCTCGTCCACAGGCGCCTTTTCGATAAATTCCGGATCTATGTCGTCAAGAGTTACATCGCCTTGCCATGGAGCTTCGAACTTGGTTACGTCAATCTCAATATCGTCAGTCGGTCTTGCCGGTTGATCCTGCAACAAATCGTGAAGACGCTGAATCTCCTCCGGCTTCATATCGACAATAATCGATTTCCAGTGTTTGACAATAAGCTGCTTTTTCTTGTACGGAATAGACATCGACGGATCGTTCTTCTTCATACGAATTACGCGCCACGCCGTTGCTTTTTCGTCCAAATCCGGATCCAGCTCTGGCGGATGCGTTTTCATGTACCCGTACTGCGTTTCAAAGATTTTATCCTGAACCTGTCTCTGTCGCTCGTTGTTCCAATAATAAAGCAGCCCGCCAATTACGCCGGCGCACATAATGCAGGGCACAACAATCTGAACCCACCACTGATTCTGGCACCACCAGCGCAGGAACGCGTAACGATTATAAGTATCTTTTGGCGAATAATATGGCATTGTATTGTTAAACGCTTTGATCTGTCAATTCTACAGCTCGTTCCAGCCAACCGTTTACGTCGTTGAGACGCAACAGGTCTGAAGCGATGTTCGGATTGGCAAAAATTCGAGCGCGCTTGACAAAAAAATCAAACTGTTCCGTCGCCAGCGCGTTGACGGCGGGAGACGCCTGCTGAAGTTTGATGTACTGGTTCTGCCGGGTGAAATACACGTCCACTTTGAACTGAACTTCTTTCGCCGCAGGCGGAGCGTCT
>JAZUMX010000491.1:0-12657 GCA_045603865.1 Thermoguttaceae bacterium | reverse complement strand
GGCGAACTTTTCGCAGAAGGCGTCGATCGTTTCCGCCTTAACCGGTTCTGCGCCGTTAAACGCCACTTCCCAGCTGCTCAAGTCCAGCTGTTCTACTTCGTTTGGCTTGATTTTGCGAATGCAGTAATCGTAGGCGAAGTTCGGTCCGCCGCTGGTGGTTGCGCCGAATCGGCTGATAGCGGAAAGCCATCTGAACGGCCGCTGTAAAAACGCCATGGGCGACATGAGAATATTGGGGCGTCCAACGTAAATTGGCTGTAACACGCCGCCGATCAAGCCCATGTCGTGATAAAGCGGAAGCCAGTAAACGCCCAGCCCGCTGCGAGTGTGTTCAAACGAATAGGCAATCAAAGCCGAGTTGTGTAACAGATTGGAATGGTTGAGGATGACTCCCTTCGGCGTTCCCGTCGACCCGGAAGTGTACTGCAGGAACGCGAGCGTGTCGCCGTGGATGTCCGGCATTTCCCACTTTTGCGCCTGATCGTCGCCCATCTCGTCGGTCGTATGCCAGTTGAGCGACTTCAAAAACGGCGTTTCGTCGATCAGTTCGTTGACCAGTTCCAGAACGGCGTTGGTTGTCAGCGCGGCTTTGGCGGAGCAGTCCTGAGCGATTGCCTGAATGCGTTCCAGAGAACGGTTTCGGCGCGGCGGATAGACCGGCACAGCCGTTACGCCAGCGTAAAGGCATCCAAAGAACGCAGCGATAAAGTCCAATCCCGGCGGGAAAAGCAGCATCGCTTTCTCGCCGACCATGTCGTTGACCTGGAACCAGGCGGCAATAGCGCGAGCGCGGCGGTCGAGTTCCGTATATGTCCATTCCACCAAATCATTTTCGCCGTCTTTCAAAAATCCAAAAGCAACGTCGTCAGGCTGATGACAGGCGCGATGACGAAGCAAGTCTACCAAAGTAGGCGGTCCAAAGAACGATCCCGGTAAATGATCAATGTGAATTGTCCGTTTTTTCTCGTTTGACATGATAGTTTAAAATAACAAATAATTTTAAAATGGCGGACGGGCGCACTTCGCCTGGCGCTATATACTAATTGCTATATCGGATTTTGAGCGATTTGGCATAATAGATAAACTAAATTATTTTTGCAGTTTAATCCGAAATGCCGATATAGTCAAAATATTCTTGTTATATTCTGCCTTTTTGTTTATTTGTGCATATTATTTATTTTACGCATTGAGAATATTTTTACAAGCGGGGGGGATATTAATTCGGAATACGTAATGCGGAATTGGCGCAAGCGCTGATCGAAGTCAATACCTACTGTCTATTGCCTATTGCCTCTCCCACCCAATTCTGATATTGACTTTAGCAGGTTTGTTTGATAAATTATTATTAATTGAATAAGATGCGGTCATCTATGCAATTTACCAAACTGGGTAGATCATTTTGACGCCATGTATCTATATTCCCTTATATTCCCAATTTGAGAATCATGAATAGCAGCGCTTCATCCATACTTGCCGCGGAAACGTTAAATGATTCCAGTTCGCCTGTTTTGCAAATCAGTAAGGCAGATACAGTTAATCCGTCTTTGATAATTACAACGTACAACTGGCCGCAGGCGCTGCGTTTGAGTGTGAAAAGCGTCTGGAAACAAACGATTCTCCCCAAGGAATTAATCATTGCCGACGATGGGTCAAGAGACGAAACGCGAGAAACCATCGAGCAGCTTCGTCAACAGTCCCCGATTCCAATTATTCACGTCTGGCATCCGGACGAAGGATTTCAGTTGTCAAAAATACGCAATCGAGGCATTGCCGCCGCTTCTTCAGAATATATTATTTTTATAGATGGCGACTGCCTTCTGGAACCGCATTTTATAGAAGATCATATTTATTACGCTCAAGTTGGGCGCGGCGTTTGCGGTTCTCGCATTAAACTGGTTTCATCCGCAACGGCAAAATTCCTGGAAACCGGGAGCTTTGTTCTCCCCAAGTTCTTTTTATCGCCTAAAATTCGGTTTGGATACAATATATACTCTATCAGAAACCGATGGATGTGTAATAGATCGCTTTATGAAGTTAGAGACCTTCAAACAAAAGTAAAGCTGCAAGGCTGCAATATGGCGTTCTGGAAATCGGATGCGATTCGCATTAACGGTTTTGACGAAGATTATTCATCCTGGGGGTGGGAAGATCAGGACTTTGGACTTCGACTTCGTCGCTCAGGCGTGTCGTTAAAATGTATTCGATATGCCGCTTTACTATATCACTTATATCACAAGAAAAGATCGCAAAACGCTAATGATACTGCTAATCGGTATCAGCAAAACGTTGTTAGCGGTCAGATTCGCGCTGAAAAAGGGCTGGATCAATATCTGTAAAAAGCCCTGATTTTTGAGAAGGAAATGATTTAACAAGGGAACAGAGGCAATCGTTTCGCGCTTGTCTTCCATTCCCTTTTTACTCTTTTTATTTCCAAAATTCCCGGTCGAGGGTTCTGTAATTGATTGCTTCCATCAGGTGGTCGACCTGAATGTCTTGAGCGTTGTCGAGGTCGGCGATCGTTCTTGCCAGACGGAGAATTTTGTCGTGCGCTCTGGCGGAAAGCCCCATGTCGTTAATTGCAGACGCCATGACGCCGCGGCATTCCTCATTCAACGGGCAGAACTGCCGAATCTGTCTGGCGGTCAGCTGGGAATTATACAGAATCTTGCAATGCGAATACCGTTTGGCTTGAATGGCGTGCGCCATAACGACTTTTTCTCTCAAGCTGGCGCTGGACTCCGTTTCCTCTGTAGAAACGAGGTCGTTGTACGGCACCGCCGGGACTTCAACGTGGATGTCGATTCTGTCCAGCAGCGGACCGGAAATCTTGTTGATGTAGCGCTCGATTTGCGGGACGGAACAGTGACAATCCCGGCGCGGGTCGTTGCGATAGCCGCAAGGGCAGGGGTTCATTGCCGCAACGAGCATAAAGTTGGCGGGGAAGCTGACGTGCGCCTGCGCGCGGGAGATGAGAATCGTCCCTTCTTCCAGCGGCTGACGAAGGACTTCCAGCGTTCGTCGATTGAATTCCGGCAATTCGTCCAGAAAGAGAATCCCGTTATGCGCCAGCGAGATTTCTCCCGGCGCGGGATTGGACCCGCCGCCGACCAGGCCGGGTTCGGAAATGGTATGGTGCGGAGCGCGAAACGGTCGAACGGCAAACAGCGGACGCTCGGCGGAAACCGCTCCGACGGCGCTGTAAATGCGGGTCGTTTCAATCGACTCTTCCGGCGTCAGCGGAGGAAGAATCGTCGGCAGACGTTTTGCCAGCATCGTCTTGCCTGAACCGGGAGGTCCGATCATCAAAATGTTGTGACAGCCAGCCGCGGCGACCAGCATCGCCCGTTTTGTCATTTCCTGACCGCGGACGTCTGAAAAGTCGATGTCGTACTGACCGCCTTCTGCATACCATTGATCAATATTGCACTGAAGCGGCTCGATGGGCAGCGTGTCCGTCAAAAACGCCAAAGCCTGAGCGAGCGAATCGACGGGAATGACGTCAACGTCTGGCACGACAGCCGCTTCAGGAGCGTGTTGACGCGGGAGAATCAAGCCGTGAATTTGACTGCTTCCCTCTTTGTAACGCTTGGCGATTTCAATAGCAATCGACAGCGCGCCTTTCACCGATCGAACTGCGCCGTCCAAAGCCAGTTCCCCGATCAGAGCGTACTGACCAAACTTTTCCTGAGAGATCGCGTTCGCCGCCGCCATCATGCCGACAGCGATTGGCAAATCAAACGCCGCCGCCTGTTTGGGAAGTTCCGCCGGCGCAAGGTTGATTACCGTCCTCATCGGCTCTCGATAGATGCCGGAATTGACCATCGCGCGGTCAACGCGAAAGACGCTTTCTCGAACCGTCGTTTCCGGCAGCCCGACAATCGTGTACCGGCTTTGGCTTTCTTCCTTGGAGTCTTCGCCCTTGTTGATAATTGGCGATACGTCAACCTCGACGTCAACCGGAATGGCGTCGATACCCATTAATGCGAACGTGGACAGCTTGGAAAGCATGGAAGTGAATTTTTGTCAGGGTCAAAGGTTACTTTGGCAGAAGATATTATTATATATTGATTTTAACGCAAATAGCCCGCGGCGTCAATGGGGGAGGCTCTGGCGATTTTTAATAAAAGATTCTGTAAAATTGGAATTCTATAGATTTACACTTCGCACAGTTTCCGGACGCCTTTAACAAACGCCTGAAAACTGGGAGATGTGTTTACATTCAAAGGACGTTTAGCCGCCTGTTTGCCAATTGCTTTTGCGCCGCTTTGTTGCTGTAATGCTGGAATCAGCTTTTTCAGTTTTTCTTTTGGGTCAACGATTTCGTCTGGATTTCGGTACTTCTTTTTCTTTTTGTATGAGGAAAGGTCTTTATTGAATGCGGCGCTGACAGCATCCAGGTCTCCCCAATACCATGCTTCCAATTCTCTGCAGGGAATTCTAACCAAAACATTTGGACGAATGGCGTCGCAAAGACCTTGCAATTCCTTTTTCAGTTTTCGACAATCGTTATTGTCCTGATCGTGAACGACAACAAATCGAATCTCTTCCGGCTCTTTCCAACCTCGAAGTTTATTAGGAATCGATTTTTTCAGATCGTCTTTTCCACGATGCGGAACTGTTTGAAACCTGACCCCATCCGGAAGGATTACAGGAAGAAGTTCATCCAGATAGGACTTCATCGATTCTTCTTCCACGAGAAAAACGATTTTCATTGGTTGTCCTCCGCCATTAATATTCGCTGATTCCAAAGCGACCCCAGTTTGTCGCCTTCATTATAAAGCGAGGTAATCAGTTTGGATTTTGCTGCGGATTTGATGGTTGTAAATCCATCATTTTTTGTTAAGCAAAATAACTCTGGAGGTTCAATAGCGTCTAAAAAATCGGGAGAATGAGTCGAGACAAAGACCTGTCCTCCTTTTTGAGAATAGGAACGAAATTCTTCTGCCAAAATGCTCAGCAATTCTGGATAAAGCTGGTTTTCAGGTTCTTCAATACATAAAAGAGCGTAACGTTCCGGATTGTAGAGCAGGGTTAAATAGGTAAACATTTTCATTGTGCCGTCAGACACATATCTGGCAGAAAACGGGTTCTTAAAAGCCCCGTCTTGAAATTGAAGTACAATATAATGATCTACAGTTACTTCAGCGGTAACCTGAACAACGCCGGGAATACGCTCTTTCATGCGTTCCAGGATAATTTTGAATTCATCGGGATAATTATCTCGTATGTATTTGGCAACCTGAGCCAAATTATCGCCTGTTGAGGACAAAATACTGCTATCCGCTGCCGGTCTTCTTACTCGCGCTTCGTCGATATGAAAGTTAAATACCTGCCATTGTTCAATTAATCGTCGAAGACTTGCAATAGCGGTAAATTCACGAAATTGTCCCAGGCCTTTTATTGCTAAAATATCCGGAGAATCCAACTTCTGTTCAGGACGGGAATCAATGTCTTTTGTGTCATCAAAAGTTTTGATTTCTCCATCAATCGCTCGACCTTCGCCGTTAGAAAAGTCCAAAACCAGCCATGGCTTTCCTCTTGACCCGCGTCGAAATCGCAGCCGTTCCTGTTTGACAACAGGTCTTTTTTTATCGTTAAGACAAATTTTGAGTTCGTATGTAACTAGCGGCTCGTCTTTTTCTGGACGGAATTTGATAACAAACCCAATATAATCAGACTGGTCGCGAGAAATAACCTCGTCAAATCCACCGCGACGATCCAGAGCTACTCGAACGTTATCTTGTAAACAGTCGTGTAAAAAGCCAAAGACGTCAAAAAGCGTGGTTTTACCAACTCCGTTTTTTCCAACGAATACGGCAAAATTGGGAATTTTCTCAATTTTGACGTCTTTGAATACTTTATAATTGTGGATTTCCAGCGATTCAATTCTCATGGCGAAATGTTCTTTGTTAAAGATATTGAAATAACTAACTGTATTATAACATACAAATACAAATTATTCAATAGATTTCCCAAGAATGTAGCTGTTTTTATTCGGATAGAGCAGGGAACTATTCCTAGTCTTTTTCAAACGCCCAGCGGACGGCGTTGAGCATGAGCGTAATGCAGTCGTCGCCAAGCCAGTCGGATTCGTCTGACAGACCGCAGTAGAACAGCTTTCCTTTGCCGACGTTTCGCGTCCAGGCGACGGGTGTAACAGCGCCGCCGCTTTTGCCCGATAAAAGACTCTGGCAGTCGGGAGATAAATACGTAAATCGTGGAACTGTTCCAATAGGATAGAAATCTCGCATGTCCTTGACCAGTTCTGAAGAATTGTCAGAAACTGTTACACAAGGATTGGAAAGGCAATATCTTCTTCTGGCGCCGATGAGTTTATATTGCGTTTCGTCGTCCGGCGCGATGGCGCCCCAGTAAATAACCCGTCCGCCGTTTTTCAAATAATCGTGTATTCCCGCAAAAACTTTTGGCTTAACAGGTTGATCGTGCCCCATAATCAGCAGACAGTCAGACGATTTCCAGGGATAAGCGTTAGATTTGCTTTCTTCCAATTCCGCAGGATCAAAAGTGCACGACCAGCGGCATGACAATACGCGTTTAATATTTCTCGCAATATCCCCGGTGATTCCGCTGTCGATAAAAGGCGTCAGCGCCCAAATTGAAGCGACTGACGAAGCGGAATTGTTGTCAAGAGATGGATTCGATATCGTTGGGATTGATTGATCTACGGCGCTGCCATCAAACGAAACCGCCGGCGCAGCGCTTTCCGAGGAAACTCCCCAAAACGGCGCGGAACGAAACGCGGAAGTAAGAGCCTGACCGAATTGTATGTAAATCGTCTTCCCTAACATAACGATGCTCTTTTATGGTTAGTGGTTAGCGGGAAACAGGGGATAAGTTGGTTATTTGGCAACTATTGAACCGCTTTGCGTTGATTGATAATTGCTGAAAAGTTCGTCCAGCATGTCGATCATGGCGTGAACCTGCTGCGTCTGTTTGAACTGCATGGCGTCCAGACCGCGATAGGCGTCCAGACTCCATTGCAGGAGCGTTTCCAGCGCGGATTCCGCAGTCGCAGGATGCTTCTGGCGGTATTCGTTCCATAACTCAATGCCTTGCTGGTATTTGTCTTTGGCGCCCCAAAAGGACTCTTTCAAACATTCCCACAGTTTAATCAGTTCATCGTCTGCAAACGGCTTTGAACAGCCCGACGTTTTGGCGTTGAATCGCCGAACGTCCCATACCGGTAAACTGAAATGTTTTCGAACCCGGCGCAGTTCCGCGTTCGACTTGCCGATTCCCGTCATGAGGAACGGTCTGTTGGGGGAAAACTTTAACGACGTGCAAAAGGACGTCGATTCCCGTTCTGAAACTGACATCGCCGATAAGCGGTCGTCAAACCAGGACAGCAAATTCGCTTTCCCAAAAATTATCATGGAACAGTCCTGTTCCAACATCGCGTCAAACTCGCCGTTGGGAAGCGGAAGGCTTTTGCGGCGGGACAGCGTTTTGAGCGTTGCGATTACCGTTTCTTTCGGCGAAACGCTCTGTCCGTAAACCTGACCGTCAGGCGTTACCTGACAGCCGATGGATTCTTTCCTCAGCGCCCGATACAGCGACAGCGGCTGCGAGCCGAAAAGCCGAAGCGTTTGCGGGCAAATCACCCACGCGTGAGTAAACATTCGGACTTTGGGCGTTTCCATTGCCGCTTCCTGTTTGAGAGCCATGAGTTCTTCCATGCTCGACGTGTCAACCTGACGCCGGGTATAGCTCACGTTTGACTGCCTCGCGCTGCGAAGCGCCGACGGGAAATCGGACGCCCAAAACGTGCGGCTGAGGCAATAGCGCCCGCTGGGCAGCGGATGAAACGATACGTTTACCGCATGCATTCCTCCCAATAAATCGGAATAGCCCGGCGACCAATGATAAATCTCTCGTTTATCCGACTGGCAAACCGCTCCGCAGCCGTATGGCTGACGCTTTCCGTTTGAGAGCGTTTCAAACCAAAACGACTCCACCGTCGGACGCTCATACGAATGAGCGCTTGAATCGCGGTTGTGGTCAGAAGGGTTGGAGTTATAGAGCATTTATCTAAAATAGGAAGTTTACAAGTTCTGAGAAACGAGTGTATATCTGATAGAGTTTAAGGAATAAGAAGCATGGAAAAACAACTAAAAATACGAGTTTCTGGTTCCTTATTCAGCTCTTTTGATTAACGCTTTCGTTTCATTCACTTAAATAATATCCCATATTTACGTTCTGGGGCTATAATCCAATAATTATTTCGGTATTTTTCGATTCTGAATTTACCGTTTTCTCCAAAAAAGGAGACGGTATCGATTACATACGATTCGATAAAATGCGGAGAATGGAGAAGACCTTTCTGGATCGCGGATAAAATCCGCAACAGAAAAATTTTTAGCCGCAAAGAACGCAAAGGACGCAGAGAAACAATCGGCTTATCCCCTTTCTTTCTGGGTGTACGCAAATTTTTCCTGGGCTTAGAAGATTTGTCCAAATGAGATACGAAACGTCGCGGTAGCGACAGCGGACGATAGTCCGCTAAAGTCCCGAAGGGACGAAACTCATTGTAACCGGCGGTTTCAACCGCCGGAGGGAGAGCATGAATAAATAGAATATCGAAGAATACGGTTTTCCTCCCGCGCCCCCAACGGGGGCGCGGGAGGAAAAGCGGTTAAAGCGATAGGGGGAGATTATCGCGATTATTCCGTGGGCTGAAGCCCACGGTTACAAGGGTTGCGTCCTTTCAGGACGCGATTCAGCTTCTCATCATTTCTATCTTCGCAAGAAAAAATTTCTAACTCCCTTTTTTCTTAAAGAAATATTTCATCCTCTTGACGAATCCGCTTTAACCATTATAATACCCCGGTTTGTTTTTGTTCTCGCAGTACGAACTACGACAACGGGAACGTGTATGTTAATCGAAGTATGTTTAATTTTTAACAAGGAGGAATTCTCATGTATTTAGAAGATTTTATGAATGCAAATTCCGATTGGCAAGCTCAACTTTCAGTTTCACCGTACAATATTGAAACCAAGCAGGACGGCTGTTATTATATGTTAAAGTATACGACGGGAATGTCTGATTTTGAAAAGCCGGAAGTTATCGAGGCGCGAGGCGCCATTTTCCGTCAAGAGATAAATGGCAGATGGAAATGCGTATGCAGGTCTTTAGATAAATTTGGCAATTATGAGGAATCCTATGCGGCGACTCCTAAAATAGATTGGTCTAAAGGTGTAGACGTCCAGGAAAAAATAGACGGTTCTATAATGAGAATTTGGTACGATATGGACGAATGGCATATCAGTACTAACGGCGCTATTGACGCCTTTAAGGTTACTTGCGGTTTAACCAACTTTGGCGATTTATTCTTGCGTATTCTGGGGCTGGGAAAAATCGACCGGCTGGATGAATTTTTTGATCGCGAGAATTGCTATTGGTTTGAACTCGTTTCCCCTCTCCACAATCGTATTGTTATCAAGTATCCGGAAGACCGAATTTATTTTCTGGGCGCTCGCAATATGCAAACGATGGAAGAGTTGGACCGCGAATTCAGTTTCGGCGAGTTAGACAAGACGCTATGGCGGCCGAAGCATTTTTCGCACTATTCATTAGGGGAATGTATTGAGGCGGCTCATCGAATGGGCGACGACGAAGAAGGATACGTCTGCGTTAGTACGACTAAAGAGAATCGGTCGTACTTGCGTATTAAAATCAAGGGAGACGAATACATTGCGTTACACCGACTGCGTGGAAGCGGTCCGTTAACCGTCCATCGCATCATTGAAATGTGGCAAGAGAGTTCGTTAGACGATTTCGTCGCGTATTATACTGAATACAAGGATTTCGTGGACGCAATAATTCAGAACATCCGGCGGCTGATTGACGATTCGGATGTTGCCTATCAAGCTGTTACAAGTCATTCGGACATTCATGGACGTAGCGATTTTGCAAAATATGCAAATGAGTACGATAGCCCAGTGAACAACTATCTTTATGCGCGCTTGGATAATAACGCGTCCTACGCCGCCGATTTTTATAAAAAGATGCGGTCGCGAACGCTCGAGGTTCATATTACCAAAAATCTGAGCCTGAAACAGATTGGCGTTGCAGAAGATGAATAGATAGACGATACGGCGCCTATGGGCGCCGAAGTCCCTGAATGTTACATGTTCAGCTGGAAGTCAGACTGTTCAAACAGATAGCCGAAGCGGGCGGGAAACGCCAAGCCGTCACAGGCGGCGATGCGGATTTTCTCTGCGGATTCGACGATGCCGTCGGCGAGAATCCGGCGTCCTTCTTCCCACATGGGGCGAATCAGGCGTTCGACGATTTCCTGTTCCGGCATGGGGTTTTCTTTTTCGACCCACATTTTCCATTTCTGCGCTTTGGGGTTCGGCTCGCTCCCGTCCCAGACGCGGAATCCTTGTCCGGATTTCACGCCCAAACATTTGGATTTATAAAGCGAAACGATAATCGGAGAGACGGTAATGCGATCCGGAAAGGCTTCGTAAAGGACTTTGCCGGCGTTGAACGTGGTGTCGATGCCGATTTCGTCCATCGTCTTGACCGGTCCCCACGCCATGCCGAATTTGACCGCGGCGTTGTCGATTCGGTCCATGTCGACGCCTTCCTGCAGGAGAATGAGCGCTTCGTTGAGGTACGGCTGAAGCAGTCGGTTGACGACGAAGCCGGGGCAGTCTTTGACCCACAGCGGCGTCTGGTCGACAGATTTCAAAACGGCGTCCGCCTGATCCAGCGTCGCCGGCGCAGTCTGCTCTCCGCAGACGATTTCCGTCAGCTTGCGGTTTCTGACCGGGTGCAGAAAATGGATTCCGCAGAACCGGTCGGGGCGTTGTAACACAGACGCCAGGCGGCTAATGGGAATCGTAGACGTATTGGATCCGATCAGACAGCTGGGAGACACGACGTCTTCCACCGCTTTGAGCAGTTCCTGTTTGACGTCGATTTTTTCAACGATGGATTCGATAACGACGTTACAGCCGGACAGGTCTGAGAGTTGGTCTGTAAACTCCCCGCCTGAGACTTCCTCTCGAAGCAGGTTTCGTTCGACCATTTCCCGACCGCCGGGAGCGATGTCGTAGACAACGACAGGGACGTCTTTTCGTCTAAAGGCGGCGGCGATGCCTGCGCCCATAATTCCGCCGCCCAAAACGCCGAGTCTTATATCCAATGTCATATTATTTTAATAGGAAGATAGCTTTTAGCTCCTAGCTCCTAGCCGCTAGCTTGGTTATTCCAGCTTCTTGCTACAACGCACGAATCAGGTTTATCAAGCTAATAGCTAGAAGCTAGCAGCTAGAGGCTAAAACAATTTGTCCGCTTGAACGTACTCTCGTTCCTGAGCGTCTGCAACGCCTTTGAACGTCAAAAGACCTTTGTACAGGTTGAGGCCTTTCATCAAAGCGGAGTCGGCTTTCATAGCTCCTTCCGCTCCGAGGTTAGCCAGCTTCAGAACGTAGGGCAGCGTGGCGTTGGTCAGAGCGAAGGTTGAAGTTCGCGGAACGGCGCCGGGCATGTTCGCGACAGAGTAATGGACAACGCCGTGCTTGATGAAGTACGGGTGTTCGTGCGTCGTACAGCGGTCGATGGTTTCAATCGATCCGCCCTGGTCGATAGCGACGTCAACCAGAACGGCGCCGGGTTTCATCTGCTTGACCATGTACTCTTTAACCAGTTTCGGCGTGCGGGAACCGGGAACGAGAACCGCGCCAATAACCAGGTCAGCGTCTTTCACCGCCGCTTCGATATTGTACGAGTTGGACATGAGGGTTTGCAGACGGCTGCCGAAGATGTCGTCCAGATAAGCCAGTCGCGGACCGGACAAGTCCAGAACTGTTACTTGAGCGCCCATGCCGAGAGCGATTTTCGCGGCAGACGCGCCGACGTTTCCTCCGCCGACGATAACGACTTTTCCCTTTTCAACGCCGGAGACGCCGCCAAGGAGAACGCCGCGGCCGCCATTGGTTCTTTCCAGCAGGAACGCCCCGACTTGTACCGCCATGCGCCCGGCGATTTCGCTCATCGGGGACAGAAGCGGCAGAGCGCCGTTGGGAAGCTGAACGGTTTCGTACGCAATCCCGATGATTTTCGCTCGCAGAAGAGCGTCTGTCAGTTCCTTGTCAGGAGCGAGATGGAAGTACGTGAATACAGTCTGATTCTCTTTCAAAAACGGGATTTCAGCGGCAAGCGGTTCTTTGACTTTGACGATCATATCCGCCTTTTCAAAGGTTTCCTGAGCGGTTTTGAGAATCGTTGCGCCAGCGCGGACGTATTCTTCGTCAGTAAATCCGCTGCCAGCTCCGGCGCCGGACTCGATTACGACTTCATGCCCGGCGCGAACGCAGGCGTCGACCCCCGCCGGGGTCATGGAAACGCGGTCTTCCTGGGGTTTAATTTCTCGTGGAACGCCAATAATCATAATAATTTTTTGAGTTAAAGTTAGGGGAAAGTAGTTAGGAGTTAGGAGTTAGGAGTGAGGAGTGAGGAGTTGGAAAGGTGAAATGTTATTCCCAATTCCTCACTGAACAGCGCTTTGCGTAATTGCTAATTGCTAATTGCTAATTACTAATTGCTAATTAATCTTCATCGCCGCGGCGAGAATAGCCGACGTGCTGGGACGCATAATGCGCGGGTCGACGTGTTCGCCCTTCTGG
>JAZUMX010000490.1:0-3452 GCA_045603865.1 Thermoguttaceae bacterium | reverse complement strand
TTTGACGATTATTTGATTGAATTGCAAACGGAAGCGGTTGACGCCTGCAACGGCAAGATTCTTTTTCCCGGACAAGTCGTTATCCGCTCTCCATTCAATGAATCGCTGGTTTCCGCCGATACGCCTGACCATCGGCGTCTGTTTGCCGAATTGGGATACGTCTGGGACGAGCCAACCAGAATTCGCCGCGTCAAGGCGGAGGTTGACAAACGCTCAAGACACAGCGGTTTTGGCAACATCCGTTCTGTCGACATCGCCAACGAGCTGAAAATGCGCGTTTCTCAGGTGGAAGACGTTTTCCAGACCCTGGTTCAGACTTCAGACTATTACTTCGGAGACGATTCTACTGACGCGACAGGAGCAACCTGTAAAGTTATTGTCAAACGTAAATAGCGCTTATAACCCTATTGTAAGGAATATATCATGTTCGGCAGAAATAATGTAATGAGCGGCGCTGCACGCCGTTCTTTTTTCCCTTCCCTGTACGCAATGATAGCGGCTGGTTATCTGATCAGTTTAGGGTGGTCTTCCGTTGGTTTTGAACGACCGCAAATTCCACCGGCTTTTGCAAACTGGGTCGATAACGCCGTACCCACGATTGTTAAAGATATAAACAACCAAAAGGGAGATATCAATTCTATTGCCGTTTCGCACTTTAGCGGCGACCCGTCCGGGTACATCTCTGAAGCGATTCGTCTGGAAGCCGCAAAGAATACCTACGTCATGGACAAGAGCGTGCTGGAAAAGGTTTACGAAATTATTAATCTTCCCCAGGACTCCAATCCGCAGCCTCTTACTCCGGAACGCGCTGTTGAATTGGGAAATTACGCCAAATCCGTTAAAGCGCAAGGTGTTATTTGGGGTACGGTAAAGAAAATGAACGTCAACGACGGCGTTGTCGACGCTGAGATAGATTATTATCTCATTGGAACGGATGGAAAAGTCATTCATCAAAACGTTTTCAATAACCAATCGTTTGAAAAGTCTGATACTCAAGTCGACGCAAAAACGACCAGATCCGTTCAAGGCATTGATTGGCGCACGCGTCTGTTGTTTTGGGCGCTGGGAGTTATCACCTTCCCGCTAATTACCATCAATTTCCTGATTGCTACCACAGCCAAGCGGTCAAACAAAGCTAATGCATTTGCGCTGATAATTTACACTCTTATTGACGGCATTGCGCTGTATTTGGTAAATACGCCCGATATAAACAACTTCTATTCAGTCCTGTTTTTCATTTGCATGATTCTTCTGGCAGGCGTTTGCAACCTCCTGATTATGGATTTTGCCCGCAAGCTGAAAGAATAAACGCCCGCATGTAACAAACGCGTCTGATGAATTTCAGTTCAGAGGACGCGTTTTCCCCAAAAATGCAGTTGCGTTTCGCACTCAGTTATTTGAACAATATAAGCAAATTTGCATTATGGCTCCGATTTTACAAAAGCTGACGCTGCCAAAATTTGATTGGTTTGGTTTTTTCTTCAAAAAGGGACAAGTACTCAAAGAGTACTTGTCAGATCCGGAAGATCACTGGTTTATTGTGGAAGAACAGATTCCCAATGAACCAACAAGCAAGCTGACCTCTCTTACTGAAGACGAAGCAAAGTTTACTCTTAATTCCAACGAAACCGTTATCAAGATAGATAAAAAACCGTTTTGCGTCAATCTTGCCTTTGAGAATCTGACGCTTTGTGACAACAACACTCTTTCTCTCAATATAACTATTCGAGTCAACATTTCAGATCCGCAGCGCTTTTATCGACGTTACACGGCTCAATTCAACAACGAGCCAACTCTGGAAGCAGACAACCTTCACACGCTTTGGGAAGCTCCCTTCAGAAACGTTTTGCAGGTTGAAGCCCACAAATACAGTCTCGACAACTGGAAAGTCGGGCTGACGGAAACTGCGATTAAAAAGGCGTTCGAGCAGTATTATTTTGCCCCCATGGCAATTGACTACATCGATGGTACGAATCTGGAACTTGTGGAATCCGTTGAGGGCTACTCGCCGTCGGAAAAACAGCGTCTTCAGGAAGAACTCGCAAAACGGCAAAAAGAGCTGGAGGAAGAGGAACACATAAGAATAACCGCCAAAAATAAAGCGGAGCACGAGGCGAAACTGGAAGCCATACGCGAGCAGGTTCGTCTCGCAGAGCTGGAAATCAAAAATAAAGAACAGGAACGTCTCAATCAAGAGGCTGCATATAAAAGACGTATTGAGGAAGAAGAAAGAAAAGCCAGGCTGGATCATCAAAGAAAGCTGGACGAAGAACGCATTGCAATGGCGCATTCCAATAAATGGCCGTCGCTTTCTGTCAAAGAAAAAACCATTGCTATTGACTTCAGCATTCTGTTGAAAAATCAGGCGGATATCTGCGGCGTCGAAATGAAAAACACGGCCATTTCTGCCAGTTCGCTTTTTTATCAGGGCGTTCTCGGAGAATGGAACACGCTACGTCAGGGAGATTCGTTAGATTTTTCGCTGGTCTGTCCAAAATCCGGATATGTTACGATTCTCAATTTGGGAACCAGCGGAAAAATGACGATTTTAGTTCCCAATTCTTTAACCGGGTCTGATACGATTTTTGTTTCAGCAGAGCAGGGCGTTCAATACAGATTCCCTGAATCCTTCATGCCGGATCTCGACGCCGGCTCTTTTATAGAAAATTCAACTTCCGGTTTAGAGGGAATTTACGTTATCATTACAGAAGAGCCTTTGTTCAATATAGAAGAAACCGGCGACTTGTCAGTTTTACCCTGTCTCTCCTATGACAAAGTCCAGGAGATGATCGACAAGCTGAAAAATCTGGACCCACAATCGTGGGGAGCGGGCTGTTTGGAATTTGAGGTGGTTAGATAACCCCTGTCTCTATAAACATAACAGGCGAACCGCAATAAACGATTCGCCTGCTTTCATTACATCAGGGTAGATGCGTCTCAGTCAGTCTGTCTTGCAAGCGCTTTACAGCCCAATGGAAATTCCAACGTTGGGAGTGTTGAGATAAATGCCGGATCGAGGATAGTAATATCCCGGCGTGTACAACGGCGCGGGCGCAGGCAGCGGAACGACAACCGGACGCGGAGGCGGCGGCGGAAGCGGGCGCGGAGGCGGCGGCAGCGGACGATAGTAACGAGGCGGCGGGGCAGGGTGATGATACGCTGGCGGCGGAGCCGGGCGATAGCCATGATGCGGCGGGGGACCAGGACGGTGTCCCTGAGCCATGGCAGAGCTGCAAAGAGCAACGCAGACCATGACTGCAATCAATGCGGCAAGAATCTTTTTCATAGTTAAGTCTCCTTGTATCGATAGTTGGAATGATTATAGTAAAATGATTAATTGTCGATGATTTCAAATCTGGTTAAAACGGCCAGTCCGCGCCAAGGGCGTCTTTCTGGATTTGGGTCAGTTCCCGTCATCCCTTTTCCGCCAGATTGGGCAAATCGTTAAACTG
>JAZUMX010000489.1:0-1790 GCA_045603865.1 Thermoguttaceae bacterium | reverse complement strand
GCATCAACGCGATGGCGGCGATGAACGTCAAGCAGGTTCTCATTTCCTTCTTTGGAAAAGCCGACCTCAACACCGACGAAAAGTATGCTGAAACAATTAAACGGTTCAAAGCGCTCGCGCCCAAAGCGGAAGACAAAGGCGTCATTCTCGGCGTCGAAGCCCCGCTCAACGCCGAACAGCACCTGAGAATTATCGACGGCGTCAACTCCCCCGCCGTTCAGATTTACTACGACCCCGGCAACATGATTCGTCTGTTCGGTACGACGGAAGGAATCTGCGACGACATCCGCAAGCTCAAAGGACACATCGTCGAATGTCACTGCAAAGACCATGGCATTCTCGGCAAAGGACGCATCGACTACGCTCAGGTTCTCGCTGCGTATCGAGAAATCGGATTCTTCGGAACGCAGGTTATTGAAGGCTCAATCGACGGCAAACTCGGCTACGAAGAAAGCATCCGTCAGGACGCGGCGTATATGAGGTCGATTTAGGGAATAGGGAGTAGAGCTTTTAGCTGCTAGCTTCTAGCTATTAGCTTGATAAACCAGATTCTTGCATTGTTGCAAGAATCAAGAATAACTAAGCTAGCAGCTAGTAGCTAGAAGCTAATAGCTTCTAACAACTCGCAACTCGCAACTTTTTTAATAACAACCATCATGAAACGACTATTTATCACATTAAGCTTAATTCTGGTCAGCGCGGCGACAGCGTTCGCGGACGCGCCGGCGTCAACAATTGGGAACAACGATTGGTTCAAGGGCAAGGTTGGCGTCAACCTGTACTCGTATCGTCAGATAGCGTCGAAAGACCTCAACAAGGCGATGGACGTCGCCAAGGAAGTCGGGTTCGTCTACATTGAATGTAACAACCCGTACGGACATTCGCTTCAGGAATACCGGAAGATGGTCGACGAACACGGGTTCATTCCCGTCAGCCGGAATTTCGGTTTCGATCAGTGGGAAAAGAATCCGGAACAGACCGTTCAGGACGCTATCACGCTGGGCGTCAAGTACGCCGGCACTGCGTATCTGCCCTGCAAAGGCGGACGGGACAAGGGTCTGACGGAAGAGGAAGTTCGCCATCACGCCGAGGTTATCAACAAGGCGGCGAAACTGCTGGCTCAGCACGGCATGAAGTTCCAGATTCACAACCACTCTCAGGAATTCGCCCCGTACAAGGACGGCAAGACCATGTTCGACCTGCTCATGGAACTGACCGACCCGGAAAACGTCGTTGTCGAGCTGGATATTACGTGGGTCGTTTACCCGTGGAAAGCCGACCCGGTTGAGATTATCAAGAAATATCCAAACCGAATCAAGCTCATGCACGTCAAAGACTTCACGCCCTCGCCCGACGGCAAATACCACGGATCCGTTCCCGTCGGAAAGGGCTCGCTGCCGATTAAGGAAATCCTCGTTGCCGCTCAGGAAGCCGGAGTTGACTATTACCTCATCGAAGACGAAGCCAACCAGCCGCTGATTGACGTCCCGGAAACCATTAAGAATCTGGAAGAGATGAAGTGAGTTAGGATAATTAGCAATTTGCAATGAGCAATTAGCAATTACGCAAAGCGGCGGCGCTAAGGTTATTAGCGGGTCAGTCCGCACACGGATTTTACGGATTAGACGGATTTTCACCAATTGTTTTACGGACATTCCCTACCGAATTTTCTCCCCTTACTAAAGTTTTTTGGAAAGGGGAGTTTAAGGGGAAGAACCTTTTTTTCAAAATAGGTTTTCCCCTCACGGCGAGATGCCGTTCCCAATCCACGCTGCCGCGCGAAACGTATT
>JAZUMX010000488.1:0-4558 GCA_045603865.1 Thermoguttaceae bacterium | reverse complement strand
CTGCCGCGCGCTTGCCAAAACCCGCTCCCGTTGGTCGCTTGACCTGCGAAAAGACGCTCGGTTGAACCCGGTTCGCGGCAGTCTCTGCCGCAACAGAAACCGCCGGGATGTGTGCATACCCAAACGACGAAGCGGAAAACCTCCCCCGGATGGACTCCGCCCTCGGAGTCCTTCTTGACGGCAAAGCCGTCACCCCTTTTCCTGTTGCGGATTTCATCCGCGATCCAGTAAGGGTTTCGGCTGCGTCTTAGGTTGTCAGCAGGGCTTGTTTTCGGGGGCGGACGACACGTCCGCGAACCAGCGGGTCTGACGGGCTTTCCACGTTCGGAAGGTTTTTGGAGGCTTCCGCCGCAAAGCGGACATCGCCGAAAAGAGGGCAAGAGAAGCGTTAAGTTTTTGACGCTTAACGCTTAGTAAACGACGAACATCGCCGTTTCTTGCCTCTCACCTTACCACTGGACTCTTAATAGCCGTTTTTATATACGATTTAAAGCTCGCGGGTTTCTTGTCGCCCAACTTGAAAAAACTTTAGGTCGCCAGCAAGCTGGCTCCCTTTTAGAGAAAGTTTTTTCAAGTTTAATTATGAGGGGAAAACCTTTTTTGAAAAAAAGGTTCTTCCCCTCCAACTCCCCTTTCCAAAAAACTTTAGTAAGGTGGAAGATAATAAAAAGGTACTAATATAAATCAAAGCGACCAACGGGGGCGGTTGTAATACGTCTCGCGCGGAAGCGCGGATTGGCTACCCCGCCATCGGGGTCGCCGCTTTGAATCCCTTTTCCAGGTCGTCAATGATGTCGTCGATGTGTTCCGTGCCGATCGACAGACGAATCGTGTTGGGATGAATCCCAACCGCTTCCAGCTCGTCCGGTTCAAGCTGGGAATGTGTAGTAGTCGCTGGGTGGATAACCAGCGACTTCACGTCGGCAACGTTTGCCAACAGTGAGAAAATCTCCAAGGCGTCGATGAACTTGTACGCTTCGTCTTTTCCGCCTTTAATATCAAAGGTGAAAATGGACGCCCCGCCGTTGGGGAAGTACTTTTCATACAGCGCGTGATCCGGGTGATCCGGTAAAGACGGGTGATTGACCTTCTCCACCTGCGGATGGTTGGCGAGGTATTCGACAACCTTTTTCGTGTTTTCGATGTGCCGTTCCAGACGCAGCGACAGCGTTTCGACGCCCTGTAACAGCAGGAACGCCGCGAATGGGGAAATCGCCGCGCCCTGGTCGCGAAGCAGAATAGCGCGAATGTAAATCGCAAACGCCGCTTTTCCTGCTGCGTCGGTAAACTTGACGCCGTGATAGCTGGGGTTCGGCTCGCTGATCCACGGATAACGACCGCTTTTCGCCCAATCGAAGTTGCCGCTGTCGACAATCACGCCGCCCAAAGTCGTGCCGTGTCCGCCGATGAACTTTGTCGCAGAATGAACGACGATGTCAGCGCCGTGTTCAATGGGTCGAATCATGTACGGCGTGCCGAACGTGTTGTCAATTACCAGCGGGATTCCGTGTTTGTGAGCGATCGCTGCCACGGCGTCGATATCCGGAATGTCGCTGTTGGGGTTGCCCAGCGTCTCGATAAAAATCGCCTTTGTGCTGGGCTGAATCGCGGCTTCGACGGCTTTTAAGTCGTGAATGTCAACGAAGTCCGCCTCAATGCCGTACAGCGGCAAGGTATGGAAAAGCAGATTGAACGTGCCGCCATAAATCGTCTTTTGGGCGACGATTCGTTCGCCGCTTTTTGCCAGCGCCTGAATGGCGTACGTAATCGCCGCCGCGCCGGACGCCAGAGCCAAACCGGCAACGCCGCCTTCCAGCGCCGCGATTCGTTCTTCAAAGACGCCCTGTGTTGAGTTCGTCAGACGTCCGTAAATGTTGCCGGGGTCTGCCAAACCAAAGCGGTCGGCGGCATGCTGCGAGTTGTGAAATACGTAGCTTGTTGTAGCGTAAATTGGAACGGCGCGCGCGTCAGACGCCGGATCCGGTTTCTCTTGACCAACATGAAGTTGAAGGGTTTCGAATTTATACTTGCTCATTGTATAGTCCTCTCTTTCTAATGGAATTGTTGACGTAAAAAAACTTAATCAGGATAACAAAAATAAAACGTATGGAATATGTTTATCATATTATCAGCTTAAGCGCCGAAAATATGCTTCAAAAAATAAGGGAATTGTTTTTTCCACCACGACCAATCGTGAGCGACGTCATAGCCCCAATAGTCCGCCCAATGAGGAATGTCTTTCGCGGTCAACACGGCGTCCAGTTCTCGAGTCCCGTAGAGCAAATCGTCTTCCCACGGACCCTGACCAACGCAGAGGATAATCGCGCTTTGCTTGTAAAGGCTCATCCAGGGGTGATCATCCGGCATGTTAGGCAGGAAATGAACCGGCGAGTTCGCATAAACCAGGTCGTCCATGTACTCATGGAAAAAGTACTGACCGTTGAACAGTCCGCTCATGCTCAACATCGTATCAAACAGGTCGGGACGACGGAAAAAGAAGTTCCCGGCGTGAACCCCGCCCATACTGCACCCGCAAGTCATCGCCTTTTGATTGCTGCGAGCGAATCGGGGAAGCAATTCATCGACAACGTAATGAAACCAGCGTTCCTGCAGCTCAATTCTTTTTCGCGGGTCGCCGTTCTGATTTGACCACGTTTCTGAATCGATCCCGTCAGGGCAAACAATCTGGATGGATTTATTCTCAATCCACGGTCGAGCGGTTTCAACCATTCCGAAACCGTGAAAGTCATAAAACCGTCCGTTTTGAGGGGGAAACGCAACGCACAGTTTTTTGGCGTCGTTTTCTCCAAAGACGGCGTATTCCATATCGCGCCCTAATTGGGAACTATAGGATTTTTCCCACGATTCTTTCATATCAAATTACCTTCTTACTGATGAACAAACTGAATAAACTCCTGAACCTCGTCCTCGCTGTTGGCTTTTGCCGTATACATCTGACAGCCCATTGTCGCCCACATCAGTTCTGGCATTCGCTCGCACATCACGATGCGAGAGCCGTATTTTTTCAGAATCTCATCATGCGTGTGCTGATACGTATGCCAATCTTTTCGACTTGCGTAAACGCACCAGCGGCGTTCGCCTTCTTTTTTAATTCTTTTATCGTATGTAACAGCGTCCGCCCAAATTTGATAAACGTCTGTTGAATGAGCGAAGTTCATCATGTCGGGCGTATAGCCGCCGGCTGGACGCATATTGACTTCCAGGGCGACGAAATCGCCAACGTTTCCCAGCCCGGGGCGCACTCTTGTCAAACGGAAAAACTCCAAATGAACAAAGCGTCGGCTGACGCTAAAAGCGTGAAGCGCTTTTCTGCCTAAAACCTTCAACTGTTCTGGAACGCCCGCACAGGTGTAATACGCCAAGTCCAAATCGCGGTTGACGATGTCTGCAATGGACGGAGGCCAGACTGTCATGGATTCATACAGCGGTTCGCAGCGGGAATTTGTAATCGCGTCAAAGGAGCAAATATCGCCCTCGACAAACTCTTCGATAACGTAGGGAACGTCAGGTTTTTCTGTAAAGAACCAATTCAATTGGTCGCCGTTCTCGATCTTGTACGTGTTCGCCGCTCCAACGCCAACGTCCGGTTTGGCAATTACCGGATATCCGCCGATTTTCTCGATGGCGTCGCGGGCAGCTTCCAACGAGCCAACTCTAAACCCTCGGGCGGCAGGAATCCCGACTGACTTGTAAACCAGCTTCATGGAGGACTTTTTCTTCCATGTTGCAATGATGTCGTTCTGAACGCCTGTCGTAATGTGAAACTCGGTTCGCAATTGAGCGTCCTGTTCGAGCCAATACTCGTTGTTGCTTTCAATCCAGTCGATTTTCCCGTATTGGAACGTAAAGTATCCAACAGCGCGAAAAACCTGCTGATAGTTCTCCAGGGAATCTACGCGATAATACTCCGTCAAAGCGTTTTTAAGCGGCTCTTCCAGCGTATCGTAGGCGGCGTCGCCGATACCCAACACGTTGACGCCGTTTTTCTTCAAACGATCGCAAAAATTCCAGTACGTTCTCGGAAAATTTGGGGATATAAATACAAAATTCAAGGTCAACCCCTCCTGTTTTGGCTTGATAATCCCGGCGTTGGATTATAACCCGGCAAACTCCTTTGTCAATGGGAACAACGCCAACATTTTCTATACAATTGACATTTATTCACTACAACAAATTGTAGATGAATTCACTGTAAATCGTTAAATTGACTCCTCATACAACCCTTTTGTGAAGTATCGATCTCCGCGGTCGGGAAAGACGACAACGATGTTGCCTCGGGCGCCGTTTGCCGCCAGTTTCTTAGCCGCCGCCAGCGCTCCGCCGGAAGACGACCCAGCAAAAACGCCCTCCTTCGACGCCAGTTCTCGAGCGCCGGAAAACGCGTCGTCGTCGGTGATTTTGACGACTTCGTCTACGAGGGAAATGTCCATCGTATCGGGAATAAAATCGTTGCCGATTCCTTCGATGTTGTAGTCGGCATGTTCGCCTCCGCCCATGGTTGACCCTACCGGGTCAGCCAATACGCCTCGAACAGCTG
>JAZUMX010000487.1:0-3333 GCA_045603865.1 Thermoguttaceae bacterium | reverse complement strand
ACGGCGATTGTTCCCAACAACACCGTTATTCCGATCGTGGACTTCAACGACGTTCCCGGCGTTTACGCTCGCCGCGACGGACAGTTTTATCGCGTCAGCGTCCCTGTTGACGACCTGTTCAACAGCGACCAGACGACGCTGACCGAGGACGGAAAACAGAAAGTCGTGTCGATTGCTCAGCGGCTGGCGTCCAACTTCGGACAGCGTCAGTTCAGAATCGAAGGACATACCACGCCCATTCAGGAAGTTTCGACCAGCGACCCGGCGATCAACACGCCGCAAAAGCTCACCGTCGCCCAGGCGACCGCCGTCTCAGACGCGATTATCGCCGCCAACGCGATTCCCGAAGAAAGTCTGAGCATTATGGGCTGCGGAACGTCACAGCCGATGGTCTCCATGTCGACGGCGCAAGGGCAAGCCATGAACAAACGCATAGAGTTTGTCGTATTACCGTAAGGCGAGCCGGGGTGCGTAAGCCCCCGGAAGAACCGCGCAGCGGTTCATTATTTTGTAAAATATCGCCATTGCGAAAAAACGGTTCCTGGCAAATCCCGGAAGAACCGCGCAGCGGTTCATTATTTTGTCAAGGGTGATACGCGGAGCGAAACGAATGGGATTATGCATCATTTATCCAACAACCGGCATTGATCCAGATTCTACCGGGGGCTTACGCACCCCGGCTCGCCAAATCGCCAATCTGGAAGAATATCTCTCTTTGGCGGAAAGTGAGTATATTCATCATGTACGCCATCCGCAGGTGAGGCAGAACTGGAAAGTCAGCCGCGTTCTGGTCAAGCGTCTGACGGAAAGCGTTGTTGCTCAAAATCAATCTGACGAATTCGTCTATTCTGATTATTCGGTTATATCCAAAAACGAGAACGACAAAGGATGTCAGCCGTTTGTTATCGATAAAAGCTGCGTCCCTTTGCCGTACTGGTATACGATATCGCACGTAGACGGCTGCGTTGCCGCGGGAATTGACTGTAACAACCCTCTTGGCGTGGATCTGTGTAAAGTCGGCGCGGTTGCCCCCGTTGTAGAGCGCGGCTTTTATACGGAACGAGAAAAGAACGCTCTTGCCGACGCAGCGCCGGAGTTCCGCCCGGTTTTATCGTCTCTGATTTGGGCGGCAAAAGAAGCGGCGTATAAACTCTTGTCGATACAAACGCTCGAACCGTATGTCCCGGCGCGATACGAACTCGTCAGCGACGTAACAGAAGTTCTGCCAGCCCAAACCGCCTCGTTTGATCCGTTTGGTCTGTTGCTCGATTTCTCCGCGTTACAATTCTCAAAAGAAAAAGTCGTGTATACCAGAAAAGGGAAAACGCTCAGCGCGACGGTTCAGTTCTGCCTATACGGGGACGTTGTTATCGCGCTGGCGACGGCGTGAGTAGAAGACTCATGGCGCCGCATTCCCTGAAATTGCCAATTACTAATTATTAATTGCTAATTGCTTAAAGTCCATCGGCGAGTCTTCCTGGAAATGGTATTCCTTGACTTTGCCGTCTTTGAAGCGGACGATGACCTTGAGCGTTTTGACCTTCTTATTGACCGGGTCGCCGAAAAGGAGGTTGAATTTGCCCAGGTACGTTACGCTCTTGCCGGAGAATTAATCTTTGACAAGGTCTGTAACGTCGATAAAGGAGTCTTCAGCGCCGAAAGCGGCAAAAACGATTTCCCCCTCAAAGACGTCGTTGGCGTACAGGCGCAGCGGGACGCCGGCGACTTTCTCGGAGTCCCCGTCCTGGCGGATGTCAAAGCGGTTGATAACCGGGGCGGTGCCGACGCGGGGGCGAATCGGCGGGACGTGGTCGACGACGTACGAGTCCGGGTCGTACATGGCTCGAATCTCCTCGTCGCCCAGGTACGGACCGTTGCAGTCCACCCAGGCGATAAGGCGTTCCCGGTCTTCTCCTGTTACTTTCACGCCGTGATGTTCGCCCGAGCAGGCGTTATGAATGAGCGTACTGACCGGGCTGAACGCGGTGTACGGCGGGAGCGTTACAATGTTCGCCGGGTCGTAACGGTTGTATCCTTCCACGACAAACAGACCAGCGAGGTTTTCCGGTACGCCGCGCTCGTCTCTCTTTTTGACGTCGCCCCAAACGCACTTGCCGCTGACCAGGGTCAGGTACGGTTCGCAGAACGGGCTGGATTCTCCCGGACGCGTACCGACCTGTTCTTTCCACGGGTGCGACGACGGGCGGCAAATCATGTTGAGCTTTCCGAACGCTTCGTTGGTCGGGTCCTGATGGCATTTGGCGCAGTACTTGTCCAGGACGGGCTGAACGAATCGCATATAGGAAATGGACTCGCCGGTTCCCCACGTCGGAGGCGTGAGCTTTTGCGGGCCTTTTTTCATCGCCATGTTCATGCCCTTGCTGGGTTGGTTGCCTTTTGTCGCGAGGTTGGACTCGTGACAGCCAAAGCAGCCGCGGATTTCGCCCGGCATGACGTTAGTAAACGACCGCATGACGTGAATCGCCATACCGTTTTCGTCCAGCATTTCAAAATAGACGGATTTTCCGGCGGGGAGTTCAAAGAATACGCTCCCGTCCGGCTCAATCGGAACGGTTCCGAGAATTCTCTTAACGCCTTCCGCCTGAAAGACCGAAACGGCAGGACCGTCGTGCTGGACGGTTTTGTGCCACGTCGTGTACGTTTTGGGATCCATTTGAATGACGCGAATCGCCTTGCCCTTCTCTTTCAGGACGGCGGGCGCGTTGTCGAAAACGTTGTTGGAGTACAGGTATCCCGGACGGGGTTGGGCGCCGACGCCGATTTCCGGCCAGTCGACTCTATCCGGCAGAACGGCGGGCATTTCCCGCGGCTTAAACGGCATGGCGTACCAGGCGTAGGCGTTGTCCGCCGCGTAAATCAGCTCCTTGTTCCCGTAGACGTCCTGCAGATACAGCTTGAAGAATAGCCCGTGATGGTCGCCGCCGTACAGGTTCCCGCCCGTTCGAGCGGAAACGAGCATGTATTCCTCCGACAGCGGGAAGGGCGCCTTGTACGCGGTGAACTTCCCGGCGGAATGGTAATCGTAACTGGCGGGCGGGTCTTGCGGTCCGTTGCCGACTTCCGCCCAGGACGCGTCGCGGGTGATTCGTTCCAGCCCGTCGGGATAGTTCATGCCCTTGGTCGGGTCGATGTACCCGACGGCGCCGCCAAACCAGCCGTGATGCCCGACGCCGGTAAAGACGATTTTCTTCGATCCGGGAATGGCGCGGGCTTCGGTTAAGACGTCCGGCCAGGCGGACTGGTTGCCCCAGAGCGTTTGCGAGTTCGTCCCGTCAGGGTTCATCGTCCAGAGAGCCTGAACGCGCCAGAGCG
>JAZUMX010000486.1:0-2725 GCA_045603865.1 Thermoguttaceae bacterium | reverse complement strand
TGACGGCTTCGACAGCCGTTCCTGGCATGCCGATAGGTCAGAACGCGTCAGACGCAGCCGCTCCCGCTGCGACAGCAAATACCGTCCCGTCTGCCAATCCGACCGCGTCTGCAAATCCTGCGTCGCCAGCGGCTAAGCCTGCTGGTCAGACGGCGCGTCCGACGTGGTCTCCGTACCGATAAAATAGACAAACCGGGGCGCGTTAGCCCCCCGTTAGCATTCTAAAAAGCAAATCTGATTACGAGAGTTTTTCTACGGATAATTGAAGTTATCCCTTCCCAGCGCTTGTAACTTTTTTAAAATCTGTTACATTCATTTTTAGAGATATCGACATTTTTAACAAGGAGATTAAACGATGTACATTTTCAAAAACTTAAATTATCGTATCCGAAACGGCGTTTTTGAAACAAACAGCAGCTCTATACACAGCTTTGTTCTGCGTAAAAGGAAAAGTTCGGTTCTGCCCCATCTTAAAGCAGACGAGCGTCCGTATATTCCAGTTGCGTTGGGTATATATGCACACAAATTTGATATTTTACGAACTGAATATGACAAACTTTCGTATCTGTTAACGTATGTCAAAACCGTTGAGATATTGTTTAAGCACGCAGAAAATGGACGTTACAATTCCGACGATGATGGTAAACTTCCGCCTGTACCATTGAAAATTTTTGAGGCTACCGAGGGGTATCAATTACTCAATGAGGTTATCCAAAAGCGGTTTGACAGATACATTCTTCCTGTCAATACGGGAAATTCGTATGTTGAACCTAACGCAACTATAGGGGACTCGCTTGAAGAAGCGCTTGGTTATTATGGCGGATTTGATGTGGAAGAGGTCATATTCAATCCCAGAATTGAGATTTGGCTTGGAGATAGGGATCCCGATGAAATCTTTAATGCTTCAAAGGAACTGTTAAATAACAAATGGAGATATATCAGAGATTCAAAAGGATTTGAGAGAATTGGGGATGCGTGGTATTCCTGGGAAGAAAAATAAGGATTATTATGTACATTGTTAAAGGATTGAACTATCGGATTCGAAGTGGAGTATTTGAAACCAACAGCAGTTCTGCCCACTGCTTTGTACTTCGCAAAACAGGCGATATTAGAAGACCACGCCGTCTTTTCCCAGACGACACCCCGTTTATTCCGGTTAAGCTGCGATCGTATGGAACGCATTTTCAAGTTCTTAATACGGAATATGATAAAATGTCTTATCTTTTAACGTATGTTAAAACAAGAGAATTGGGCCTAATTTATGAAGAAGGCGCTTCTATAAATGATTTCATGAAAACGGAAGGCTATCGTATATTGAATGAGATTACAGTTAGACGTTTTTCACGCATTCTTTATCCAACCCAAATAATAAATGGATGCATCGATGCTTTGTCAATAGATGTTGATACTAAAACGCTTGCTGGAATGCTTCAAAATCGCGGCGGCTTTTCAGCAGAAGAGGTTATTTTTAATCCTAAAATTGAAATTTGGACGGGAGACGATAGCCGTTCATGGGTGTGTTACGAGGAAAACGCCGATTTTTATGAAGTGTTTAAGTCTCTCAAAGGTGACGGTTGGTTTTATGTTGAAGAATAGTTTCAGCTTTTGAAACAGTAAGCGATTTAATATGGCGGTATTAGCAAAATATACTAACGGAAATTATCGCGTCCTGATTCTCGACGACGGAACCAAGATTCGAGTTAACAACGGGGAGCCCTTCGCTCCAACTCGTTTTGAGTCCGCCGATATTAAAATAACGAATCAGTGTTTGCATAACTGTCCGTATTGTCATGAGGCGTCTTCGCCAACGGGCGCCCATGCCGACTTTGCCCGATTCAAGCCCTTTCTGGATTCCATTCATCCCTATACGGAGCTTGCTATCGGCGGCGGCAATCCGCTTTTGCACCCGGAGTTTGACTATTTTCTTGAGTATTGCAAGGAGCGTCAATTCATCCCGTCGATGACAGTGAACTGGCGGGACATGATTCAGCAATGGGAGAGAATTCAAAAGCTTACCCAAGAAAAGTGGATCTATGGCGTTGGCGTGTCCATGCCAGCGCCAAATGAACGCATTTCCCCGGTGGACGAAGAAGTTCTCAAGAACGCTCTTGCCGAACTTCCGACGGCGATATGTCATTTAATCCTGGGAATTCACACGTTTGATTATATCGAGAGACTTGCGAAGCGATTATATTCTCCCCAGTTTCTTATCTTGGGATATAAACCAATTAGAAGAGGGTTAGAATATAAAAAGCTCAGGGATAAAACGATTCAGAAAAACATCGATGATGTGAAGTTCTTTTTTCAGGACGAGTTCGATTATATATCCGAAGAACTGAATTTTGAAAGCGTCAGTTTTGACAACCTTGCTTTGGAACAGCTTGACCTGTTGGAGTTATTTCGTTCCGAATCCCCTGAAAATTATATGGGAGACGAAGGACAGTTTACCATGTTCGTTGACTTGGTCAAAGGAGAATATGCTGTTTCTTCAACATCCATGGAGCGATTTCCCATCGGCGGTTTAACCGCAGATGAAATCTTTGAAAGAGTCAGACAAGGGAAACGTTAAAGCGCAGAGGAATAGGGCGCTGCAAATTTTTCTTGCAATTGCACACGGTTGAGCTTGGTTCGCGGCAGTCCTCTGCCGCTCTACCGCGTTAGCGGTTGAATATGTCTAGCCGTGGGTGAAACCCACGGGCAGCTGAAACGCATTTAAAAAACTCGG
>JAZUMX010000485.1:0-2662 GCA_045603865.1 Thermoguttaceae bacterium | reverse complement strand
TGCGTCTTCCTCTGAACCGTTAGGCAGAGTATACGTTTTGGAGCGCAGCAGAAGCAGCTTCAGCGCAGAAACAGGCGTCAGTTTGCCGGTCAATGATTTTGGAATCAGTTCCACCTTGCCGGCAATGTTGATCAACATTCTCTGAGCGTTTCGATTCAAAACGTATTTGTCTTTGGGAAGAAAAGCAAAGATATTTGTAACAATCTGCTTTAGCTTTTGCGGATCAATTTCTTTCTGGTTCAGTTCGGAAAGCCACGTTTTAATCCAGGCTAACACCCTTTTGATAACCATCTGATCATCGTTAAACGGGTTGGGAAGAAAGCCCGAAGAAACGTCTAACGGGAAATTATTCTGCTGATAAGAATCCAGAATCGAGATTATTTCGATGGACTTGTCAGGGATAATTTTGCCGTCTTCGTCTGACGCATTGTAAACAGCGTCGTAAACTTTCGGATGTCGAATCAGACTGGCGAAAGATTCGAAATCGTGCATCTCAAGGAATTCGGCAATAGCGCTCAGCAGCGAGCCGGGAGACGTTGACGACAGCGGAATGCCGATGGTGTTGTCTATCTCGAGCCCCAGTTTATCCGCTGCAGATTCAATAAACGGGACAAGCTTTTCGTCCGGCGCGCCAATGACAAAGTCGTCCGGACTATAATTTTCGCTTAATTGACGAATGAAATCAAAAGCGCAAAGGACCTGTTCTTCCGGCTTGTCAACCTGAATAATCTTGTCCTCGGAAAGCGGACAGCGCAGATCAGAGCTCCAATACTCGACCTTGAGCGCGCCGAACTCGTCAAAGCCCTCCGATTCGCTTTTGGGAGCGTAAACCAAAGCTGTTACATGTTCTTCAACGCGGCGGAGCATTTCCTTCTGAATCTTGTTCAAATCGACAATTCCAGCCAGAATTATATCAAGATCCGTTTCAAAATCTCCCGGGAATCCATTTCGTCCTTCCTGCGGCGAATCGAGAGCATAGCGACGCGCTGCGTGACGATCCCAGAGATTGAGTTTATCGAGAATGGACAAATAATTTTCTTCAACTTCAGACAGATACTTCCAGCGGTCAATTTCGTTTTGCAGATTCAGCCTTCCGGAATTAACCGATGGATCTTTCAGCTTTTTAGCGACGTCAGCAAAGGACAGCGATTCCGCCGCAAGGTCTTCATGCAATCCACCCAGCATTTGTCCAAAAAGAATCCGCTTGGTTAAATCGTTCTTGTCTGGGATAACAGGAAAAAAGTTTTTCCGTTTATTTTTGTCTGACGTTTCAACGGCTTTACCCCACGCCAGAAACTGCGTAACGTCGTCTGCCAACGGACGCGTCTGCCGATAAAAATATTCCAGCGCGCGGCCGATTGTAACAATTTTCGGGATTTCCCAATGAACGCGTTCCTTTTCCGCCCGAATCAAAATCTGCTCAAGCGTCTCGATTCGAACTCGCGCCGACGGAACGACCAGCAGAACGTTCGACATATCCCAAAAGTCGTTTTTCCTGTATTTATTGAAAAGATAATCTACTAGATAATCAATAAAAGGAGCGACTTTCTGCGTATTTTGACTGTCAACTTTCGATTCGTCTGGAATGAGGAATACTTTTTCCATAATAACGTTCTAATGAATATCAGGTTCAATAATTCAGGAGACAAACAGAGCTTAGGCGTCTGCCTGGGAAACGCCTGTAATCTGTTCGCCGTCTTTTATGGCGACAATCGCCAGATTGTGAGCGTTGGCGTAGTCGACCACGGCGTCTTCGTCAATGAGAATCGTCTTCTCGGCTTCGACGGCGAGAACTTTCCCGCCCGCGGCGACGAGATTTTTAACGGTTGTCATGCCAATCGTCGGGACGTCAAAACGCATGTCCTGCTGCGGCTTGGCAACCTTGACCATGACAAGCCCGCCTCGCTGTGACAGTTCTCCGGCGCGGCGAATACAGGCGTCTGTGCCTTCGATTGCCTCAATGGCGACCGCCATCTGATTTTTGACGATTACCGTCTGTCCGACGTCGAAGCGCCCCATGTCCTTGGCAACCTGCCAGCCGTATTCGATGTCTTTCAACTGCAGTTCCGTAGGCTGACATTTGGTCAGGCAACCCTCTTTAACCAGCAGCGACGGGCAGTAGTCCGTCGGAACGCCCATGCGGATGCCGTTTTGAGAGTACAGGTCTACAATCCGTTTGAGAAGCGAGTCGTCTCGACAGTCCTTCTTCTTAAACAGGAAAAAGGCGGCAAACGTTTTGATCGTTACCCAGTCCGGCAGCAGAGCGAACAGCGCCCACGGCTTGAAGAGTTCCTTTTTGTGAATCTTGCCCAGCATGATGCAGTCTGGAACGGAATGGGACTGAAAGTATCGGATGCTTTTGCCGAACTTGCCCAGCGTCGTCCACGAGAAATCAGCGCAGATTTCCCGCAGTTCCGCTTCGCTTTTGCAGTGTCCTTTCACGCCCAGACAGTAGACGCTGTACCCGGCGTCTTTGAGAGCTTGCGCTACGCGGACGGGATAGTTCCCCCAGCCCGCCAGCATGCCGATGCGTTTTTCAACTTGTTCTTCCTGACAAGTCATTGTGACAACCTCAGACGTTTTTGCCCAGTTCTTTGGCTTTTTCGAGAAGTTCCGGACGAGTCTGAATGGCGTCTTTAGCGCCCAAACCGTCTGCAATGAG
>JAZUMX010000484.1:0-1805 GCA_045603865.1 Thermoguttaceae bacterium | reverse complement strand
CAAGTTGTAGCCCGGAGCCGGGCTACATCCAAGGGAGGGTATCTGCTTACGCAATAATCAATCCCCCCCTACCAGCTTCTACGCAATTACTCCCCGGTTGAAATTCTTCGGCATTTGACCGGATTGCCGTCTTGAGTAGCGATGTACAGTTCACATTTGCGAATATAGTACGTCCAGCCGTCGGTAAGACCGACGAGGATTCTGTTGACTCCCGGGGCGGCGGTAAACGCGCCGTCTTTGTCAAGTTCGAGTCGTTTGCCGTTGAGCCAGACGTATTTCATCTGAGATTTCAGATTCGATTTCAAAACGCACGCGACAGGCGCGTCGGCGCCGTCCGGACAAGTAAACTCAAAGGCGTAGATCAGCGACGGCTGCTGGACGCCGTTCTCGAATTGGCGCGCCGCCTCCACGACGTACGCCGCCGTTTGAGCGTTGGAAACGGTCGGACGCCATTGTCCAAACGGCGTGTCGTTAACCGGTTTGAGTTCAGCGCCGGGCGCGGACAGCGGCGCGAACGTCTCGTCCGTCAGGTCGGATTCGGCAACGCAACCGGTAAACAGGGCGACGTCGCGCGGCAGGGCTTTGGGAACAAACGGCTGACGAACGGTGCATTCGCTGTAAAGCCGCTTTTGCCCGTCTTGCTGGAAGTTCATTTCACAAACGCAATACAGATCGTCGTCGTTGAACTGCGGGTCGGAACTGAACGCGCCCAGCGGGAAGCAGAACGAGGCGTCCTCGCCGTCGTTGAGCTGTTCTTTTCCCGTCAGTTCCTGTAACGATTTGCGAATCACACCGGTTTCCCATTTCAGAGGAAGACGAAACGCAAAGTCCGCGTCGGACAGAGCGGCGCCCGTCTCGTTTTTCAGACTGCCGCAAATGCGGTTGGTTTTCGCGTCGAGCTGAATTTCAAAACGAAGCCCCGGGAATTTGGGAGAGACGAACCCGTTGGACTCGTTGGCGCGTCCGATGACAGCTGGAACAGACCCGTTGGCGCTCAGCATGAACTCGCCCTGATCGGAAACGGTCAACGCGTCTTTGCAGACAACCGATTTCGGCGCCGGGTCAACTTTGAATCCCTGATCGACCGCCGCGCCGAGAATGAACGGAGCGGGTCGAACGATTTTAAATGTAACAGTCTTGCCGTCTTCCGACTGACCGACTTTTTGAATCTTGCAGTTCAAACTCGTCAGACGATACGCGGCGTACTCGTTGTTGGTGCAGTACCAGACGTCCGGGCGGTTTGACTGCGCCGCGATAATTTTCGACAAGCGGTCAAACCCGTCTTTTCCGCTCTTGTCCTGCCAGGCGTGAACGCCCAGGACGAAATACGGCCCGCAGAAGTCCAGCTTACCGGCGGCAAGGCGATCCAGCCCGCCCTGAAATTCGCGGTTAAAGACCTCGGCTTGCGGGTCTCGGTCGTTGGCGCCAAACAGGTAGCAGGCGACCATTTCAGACTTGTCCAGATTAAGCTCATTGAAAACGCGTTCCGACTCCGAGATGGTATGCATTTCACTGCGAAGCAGACAGCGCGCCATCTTCCCGATGGAATCCGGGTCGGCGATAGACGGACTCAGCCCGTTGGGAAACGTAAACCCGACGACGCACTGGTCTGTCGCGGACTCTATCGCAACGCGGTTGTTGAGAATCTGATAGAACATCGCGTTGGGCGTTGTCAGGTTAAGCGACGGGTGAGTGTTTGTATGGGAACCGACGCCGGACCCGTTGGCGACAATCGGCGTGACGATGTGTTTAACAAAGTGGTCGTCGATGGCGTTGAGATAATACGTCGCCTTCCAGCCGTTCTC
>JAZUMX010000483.1:0-8985 GCA_045603865.1 Thermoguttaceae bacterium | reverse complement strand
GGTCATCTGCGGGAGCATTTCGTCCATGAGATTTTCCTTGAAGTAGTTCAGGTCGTCCTGATCCAAACGATTGACGTCAAACTGACCGCAAAGAACCTGTTCCTCCGGGTGAACGCAGGACATGACGCGATTGGCAAAGTCGATTTCTGTAAAGCTGTTTTCGGACCAGACTTCCATTTTTCGGGTCGGGACGCGGCTTACGCGCGAGGCTTCCAGATCGGCAATGCAGTCGTTTTCAAACGTAATTCGCGCCTGAACAACGTCTTCGTGTCCGCTGACAAGCGTTTGACCAATAGCGTCCACCTGAGCAACGGGGCTGTTGACGAGCGTCAAAACAAGGTCAATATCGTGAATGAGCAGGTCAAGCGTAACGCCGACGTCAACAGAGCGGAAAGTAAATCCGCTTGCTCTTTTAGAGTGAATGTAACGCGGCTGATTGATGTGCTTTCTGGCTTCGCTAAACGCGGGATTGAAGCGTTCAACGTGTCCGACTTGCAGAATCGCGCCGGATTTTCTGGACGCGGCAAGCAGAGCGTTTGTCTGTTCGGACGAGATCGCCAGCGGCTTTTCCATCAAAGTATGAATTCCGCGCGACAGGAGCGTAACGCCCAGATCTCGATGAAGGGGCGTAGGCGCGGCAACAACCGCGGCGTCGACGTTGTCTAACAGACCGCTGTACAGTTCAGCAAAACCGCGGCATTGGAGTTTTCGACAAGCCGCAACGCGCTGCGATTCAGACGGGTCGACAACGCCGACTAATTCCAGATTCAATTCCTCTCCCAGCGCGCGAATTTTCTGTCCGTGAAAAGTTCCAAGTTTACCGGCGCCGATTACAACAATTCTAATGGGGTTACTCATGGTTCTATTTATTCCTGGCGGCGTGTGACGCTTAGAAGCAGTTTTTCCAACAATTGAGAGTTCAGCGCATGGCCGCTTCCGACGCCATGAAACCGTCCTATCCATTCGATTCCTCCGAGATAGAAATCGCCGGCGAAATCAAGTACTTTATGTCTGGCGCACTCATTGGGAAACCGAAGTTGGTTGTCCAGTACGCCCTTTCCCGTAAATACGAGACAGTTTTGCGTTGTTACACGCTGGCAAAGCCCGGCAGACTGAAGCGCCCTGGCTTCGTTCTGAGTTGCAAACGTTCTGGCGGGAGCGACTTCTTTTTGAAGGCTTTCCGGAACAAGTTCTGTTGAAAACTCCTGTTTGCCAATATCAGGACAATGCGGATAATTCAGTTCGTAACGAATCGTTGACGTCAAATCATCCGGCTTTGGCGGTTCGACTTCCAGATAAGATTTGTCCGTTCCGACGCGAATTGACTGCGTAACGCGCTTTTGAATTCTTTCTCCCGGCTGATCGACAGTTCCGACGCTATTGATAGCTTCAACGTACGGTAAAGCGGAACCGTCTAAAGCGGGAAGCTCCTGAGCGTTGACTCGAACGCAGCAGTTGGTTATTCCCGCTGCAAACAACGCCGCCATAAGATGTTCGACCATATCGACCTGAACAACTGTCTGGCCGCCTTTTTGAATTCCCAGCGACGTTCGGCGTTCAACGGCAATCCGGTTTTCCAGTTTAGCCGATATCGGCGGCGCGGAGGGAACGTCGTCTCGAATAAAGACGATTCCTGTATCCGGGTCGGCTGGATTGAGCGTTACGACAACGTCGTCGCAGCGCCAAAATCCAAATCCTTCCAGACAAACCGGTTTGTTCAGCGTTCTTTGCATCGGGCGGGAAGTAGGGAAGCTGACAGCAATCTGTCGCTTCCCAGTCCTTTCTATCGGTTCGTTGTTGCTGGTCGGGCGGTGTTAGACTGCTGCTGAGCGCCGGAGTTGAGGCGGGTCAAAATCTGGTCCGTAATGTTGATGGCTCCGTCATACCAGATAACCTGTCGAGCGCTAAGTTCCTGCAGCGTATTTTCGGCAGGAGATAACTGAGCGTTGCGCATCTGGAATTCGTCGGCTGTACTTACCTGCAAGACGCAAGTGGCGCCAATTTGCTTGGCGTAGAAAGCGGCGTGCTGTTTGATGTACTTGTAGGAGTCCTGAAGAATTTTAGCCGTCTGTTCGTTTTGCTGTTTTAACAAAAGAGCTTGGTCAGTTTTAATATCCTGTCCTTTACGGATAATAGTGGTTTCCAACTGTTCATATTCCGGCGTGCCCTGCTTCATCGTCTTAAGAATCTGAGCCTGTTTTTGAAGTTCGTCGTCGCGAGCTTTGAGCGCTTCAAACTTGGGCTTGAACTGATTGTTGAGTTCGTTACCCTTAGCGGTAACATATTTCCATTCGCGGAAGATTTTTGCAACGTCTACAACTGCAACAGAAGAACGAACTGGAGCAGGGGCGGGCGCCGCATTTTGAGCAACGCCAGTAAGAGCCAACGCCACGCCGACAGCAAGAACCAGAAGACTGGTAACAACGATTTTTTTCACTTTGATCTCTCCTTGTTGGTCAACGGTCAAATTTGACCTTCACAAATTAGATAAATTAAAAATGATTTGAATTACAAAGAAACTGTTCTGTGTTTGGCAGTCAGATCGTGTACTCGTCAGAGGTTTACCAACGTCTGTCAGAACCCGTTTCGCAATCTTTATCTCCTTGGCGTATTTTGCATTATTTTCCAAATTGAGTAAAGAGCAATTTTATCCCTTTTTAGGAATTTTCTGAAATTTTTATGAACTTTACGGAATTTACAGCTTTAGCATTGAAAATACCCGGATTAGTCTTGACGCAATAAAATGTTTTATGTACAATCGAACAATAGTTTAAACAGGGAAATTTACGACAATCGAAGAATTCCGCTAACAGCGGAAGACGCTGCGTTTATCGATTTTAATAATTTTGACTACAAACCTAAAGCATTTTATGAAATTTGCCCAAATTGGTCCCATATCGTCCTATTTACCCTCTACGGTTTTAAATAACGACCAGCTCAGAGAACAGTACCCTCAATGGAATATAGACGCCATTGAAGAGAAAACCGGCATTTACGCCCGGCACATAGCTGGAAAAGACGAATTCGTTTCCGATATGGCTGTCGCGTCTGCAGAAAAGCTGTTTTCTGAACACAATATCGACAGAAAGAGCATTGATTATCTTTTGCTTTGCACGCAAACGCCCGACTATAATCTTCCGACAACAGCGTGTATCGTTCAGGACAGACTGGGGCTGCCGAAAGGCATTGGAGCGCTGGACTTCAATCTCGGCTGTTCCGGTTACGTCGTTGGGCTGTCGTTGGCGCAGGGGCTGATTGCCGCTGGAATTGCGACTCGAATCCTGCTCATTACGTCAGAGTGTTATACAAAATATATTGACGAAGAAGACCGCTCTTTGAGAACCATTTTTGGAGACGGCGCAACGGCGACTCTGATTGAAGCCGGCGACGAGCTGTCTGTAGGTCCGTTCGTGTTTAGCTGTGACGGCAGCGGCGCCGATCTGTTGGTCGCTCTCGATTCCGGCGCGCGGCGAGGCGAACAGTGTCTCAAGCCGAAAGGACGAAAACGATGGAAGAGCCAGTTGTTTATGAACGGTCCGGAGTTGATTACTTTCGCCGCTGACAACATTCCTGGTCTGACTCGCGATTTACTGACAAAATCCGGGGTTTCGGCAGACGATATTGATTACTATCTGCTCCATCAGGCAACGCTCAAAATGATTGACGACGTCTCATTTTTGATGTCCTGGCCCAAGGAGAAAGTTCCGCTTTATTTGCACGATGTTGGAAACACAGTTTCCAGTACGATTCCGCTGTTGATTGAACATATGCGAAACAACGGAACCATGACGCCCGGGAAGCAAAGTCTGCTGGTTGGATTTGGCGTTGGTCTTTCCGCTTCAATGTGCGTTTGGAAAGAAACGTTTAACAAGGAGAATTGAGGACGTCATTGCGATACGAGAACGATACGTAGAAAATCCCTGCATTCCTGACGTTAAAAACTCAAATCGCTCTGTTTGCCTGATTCCTTTTGCCTTTAACAGATTTTCGATATACAATCATGCAATTCGGTATTCTCGCTCGAAGGGCTTTGAGCGATTGCATTCTTTTCGCGTCAATGACTTTTATGGGGCTTATTACGGTAGGTCTTCCATCTCTGGTATTGCAGCGATTGCTGGTTTACGGCATTCCATATACTTATATTCCTCATCTTATGTTTTATTTGATTCCGGAATGCCTTCAGCTGCTTTTGCCGTTGTCTTTGATGGTAGGCGCGATTATCACCTTTGCGCGAATGGGAGCGGAAAAAGAGCTCATGATTTTAAAGGCTTCAGGAATTCGCCCCACGCGATTGGTCTATCCGATACTGATAATGACTTTTATATTGAGTTTTGGAGCATGGTATATAAACGACATTTCCGCCATTTCCCGAGAGCGAGGAATAAGAACCGTTTTACTAAACGGCGCAGAAGACATCGTTTATGGAATGCTTAAATCAAACGGTGAAATCAATACCGGACAACTGAGAATTAAAGTGGACGGCGTCGACAACGGCTATCTTTACAACGTGTCGATTCACTATTTGTCTTCACCGATGTCAACTCCGATTGATATTGAAGCTCAAACCGCCAGAATACGAACAGACAAAGTTCGACGGGAATTTACTATTGAACTGTCCAACTGTATTTTTCGACGCGGGAAGGCGTCTGGAGGATCGTACAGGAAAAAAGACAATTATTCAATTCCTATTGACGCGTTTCTGTCAAGCGACGACGCTTCCAACATTACCAATGCGCCGATGATGCAATTGATTAAAGGGCTTGACGTTTTGAACAAGAATATCAAAGAAACGCAAGAAAACATTGCAGGCGATACTGCAACAATTCTTCTGTCTGGAGAATACGGTCAATTTGATTCAGAATTCATGAAGAAATCCCGCTCCAATCTGAAAGATTATTCAAATACGTATAAAAAGGCTATCATAGAACCTTACAGACGCTTTACATTGGGATTTTCCTGTTTTTGTCTGGTAGCCCTTGTCGCTCCGATGGCGATTTTTAATGGTGAAAAAAATATATATGCCAACTTCTTTCTTTGCTTCGTTCCTATAGTTGTTCTGTATATTATTTTATTTACCATGTGGCTGAACTTGGGAAAACAGGGTACAACTCCGCCCTGGATGATTTGTATTTCAGACGCGATCCCGCTTGTAATTGGCATTATTATGTTAAAATACTCTTCTAACAAATAAGAGGCGTTCATTCGACCGCGTTTCAGGGCTTGCTTTGAGACGGCAAAGCGTTTAATTTTGTGACGCCGTTTTGTTTGATTAACTCCTGCTTTACCCGGGTTGTCAGTTCGAGAAATTCCTGTCTTTGCGGATCGTCTCCGACGGAATCTTTCAGCAGCTGCAAAACCGCGTCGAGACTTCCGCTTCCGCAATACTCGCTGTTTTGAACGAGTTGAGCAAACAGCGCAACGCCGGCGGCAAACCGGAAATCAGGGTTCTCGCTGGTCTGTTCCAGAGCTTGCTGCGTTGGCATATCGACGCCAAGCGTTTCCGTTTGAGGTTCTGACGTTGAATCGGGCTTGCGATAGGAAATTGACGCAGTAAACAGATTGGAACCCTGTTTGAATTCTGATGTAACAGCAGCGTCCGTCAAAGCCAGTTCGTACAGGGCGACAACCTCTGAATTGGCGGCGACCTGAGAGGACTGAATCGGTTTATAGGGCGTTGATTCCTCGTCGGTCAGGCGTTTTGCCCATCCAATCAAACGATACGCCTTGATTTGTTCCGGATTAAAGGCGATTTCAATTGAAGCGTCGCTGGCGATTATTTTCCCTTCGGATTCGTCTTGAGAACGGATTCCAACCAACGCCAATAACAGCCCGGGCGTCCAAGGATGTTTGCCTATCTGGACGGATAAAGAAAACGCGTCTGTTTGAGGTTTGGGAAGCGAATAGCGAAAATGATTAACATATTGCTCCACTCTGACTGTTTGACTCGACGGCAGGGTTCCGAAATCCTTTACGCTTTGCTGAAGGATTTTCCATGATGCGGTTTCGGGAACCAGTCCAAAACTGGATTTGGGATTGACGGAAACGTATTCAACCGGATTTTCAACTATCAATTTGTTACAAAAAACGTCTCCGGGTTCTGATGAAATTCCGGATTGGGCTTTTTGAGGCGCGTACGTTTTGGCTTGCCATCCGTCAGGATTGTACAATTCTCGATAAGCCTCCAAACGCTCTGTTCGATTGACCGCTTCCTGCGGAAACAGAGCAACGACGTCAGCTTCCGGCGAGTTGGACAAATTCGATTGTTGACTTAACTGTTCCACCTGTTGAGACGTCAGTCCGTAATCTTCCCAGGTTTTGTCTACAGACGATTGAGACGATGCTGCTGGAATTGGAGCGAAAGTGAAATTGGGGTCATGGTCGTCACCGCCTTCTGTAGAATGAGAAGACAGCGAGGAAGACGGCTCGTCGTTTGGCGTGTAGATCGGCGCTGATTTGGGCAGACACAGCAGATACAATCCCAGACCAACAGCCAAAACAACGGCGGCTTTCCAGAAGAACTTCCGCCAATGGCTGCTTTCTTTGGTTGCAGCGTTTTGAAAACCGTCAGTGGGCTTGTTGTCTGACGTTTGTTCAGACGACTGTGAGACGAAATCCAGATTATCTTCCGGCAGCGCCAGCTTGAGCAATTCGATAGTTTGACGCATCTGCTCCACGTTCTTTGCCAACGTTGGGCTGGAACGGAGCGCCTGCTCTATGATTTCTACCTCATCAGGGTCAAGCTCCCCGAGAAGATAAGCGGTTATTCGTGGATCGTTCAGTTTAATCATGGCTTGAGCCTTTATAGTTAGGAGTGAGGAGTGAGAAGATAAACAGCAGTGGTAAGTTTTGAGTGGTAAGTAGTAAGTTCGCAAGCGCTACTCATACTTACCACTAACTACTTACCACTAACCACTCTCAACTGCCTATCCCTCCCCATTATTTAGTTTTTTCCTCAATTTTGTAATGGCTTCGTGCAGCAGCCAGCCGATAGTCGTTTTGGAGTCTCCAGTAATTTGTGAAATTTCGTCGTAGGATAGCCCCTGCTGAAATTTGAGAAGAATAACTTCTCGCTGTCTGACGGGCAGCAAATCGACGGCGTCAAAAACCTCGTCGTAGGATTCCTCCTGTTCCAAAGCGTGATGAGGCTGAGAACTGCGCTGCTGATTCATGTCCGGCAGAATGTCGGACTTCATAACGTCCTGGATTTTTCGGGTGCGTTTCTGACGGCGAAACTGGTCGATAAACAAATTCCGCGCTGTTCTATAAAGCCACGCTCGTTGAGAGCTGGGCTGAATGCCCTCTTTAACCTGAAGAAATCGAAGATACGTTTCCTGAACCAAATCGTCAGCCCATGCGCTGTCGCCGGTTAAACGAACCGCATACAAGCGAATTTCGTTATAGAACGGCATTTCGGAACTGGGATTGGACGACATTTTAAACGTTTACTAAACGTGAATTGGTTTGACTGCACACATTTTGCAGCTGTACTATTATTAAAACGAACAAAAGACGTCTCTATTAGTAAAAAAATGATTCTTCCGCAAGCGACCAACGGGAGCGATTTTAATACGTCTCGCGCGGCAGCGCGGATTGGCTCCCCCGCCATCGGGGGCGCCGCCTACATGTGCATTTCGACGATGTCGCCGTCGACGAGAACATAGTCTCCCTTAACGGGGGTGCCGTCGTGAACCTGCGATCCCCAAATGCGGGCGAACTTGAGTTTTTCGGAATAGTCTTTGTGAACCTGACCAGCCAGGTCGAGCAGGGAATCGCCGTTTTTCACGGTGAACGGACGGTCGAGATCCGCAACCTTTTTAGTCGGCAGTTTCGTATAGACGCGAATGACGCCCATGCTCTTGTAGATGTCGTCACGCAGCGGTTCGAGGTTGCAGTTCTCGCCGCCCAGGTCGCGGTCGGCGGAAATGTCGTACGTGTCCCAGTCGTTCAAATGGAATTCGTCCGAAAGGAGTTCCCAAAACATCTCTTTTCGATCCGCCGCTTCCGGCAAGTCCATTTTATTAAAGACGAGAATCGCTTTCGTGTACGTAATTCCAATGTCGTCTTCGTCCAGACAGGTTTTTTGCCCAAGGCGGGTTTTGGTCAGGCGCATTTTGTCGAGAACGTCGTACGCCTGTGACACGCCATCGTCGGAGCCGAGATCGACCATTAAAATCGCCAGTTCTGCCGCGCGAATCAAGCCGTAGGCGTACGGGTCGATATAGTCTTTGGTAATCGGCGGCGTATCGATAAGCTGAACGTAGACGTCGTTCCAGGGCATCATTCCCGGCTGCGGAATTTTGGTCGTGTACGGATAGATCGCCACTTCGGGCGTCGCCTTGGTCAGGCTTTTCAAAAGCTGGCTTTTCCCGGCGTTAGGACCGCCGATAATAATCGCCGTTCCCGCTCCCTGACGCGGAATCTTTATGCTCAGTCCGCCGCTCTTTTTGCCAGCGGCGCGCTCAGAGTCGATTTCTTTTCGGGTCGAAGCGATTTTCGCCTTGAGCGCCGCCTGAAGATGGTCTGTCCCCTTGTGCTTCGGGATTTCCTGAAGCATTATCTGAAGACAACGAAGTTCTTCTTCCAGACTGGTCGCTTGACGATAGGCGTCTTCCGCCTTGAGGTACTGTTGAGTTAAGTTGGCTGGCATGGATTGGTTCGTGAGGAGTTAGGAGTGAGGAGGGAGGAGTTGCGAGTAACGAGTAGCGAGTGGCGAGAAACGCAAGCGCCGCACAAAAATTTCTCGCAACTCGCAACTCGCAACTCGCTACTAACGGCTATTCCTCCCATATCCCGAATTTGTGAATGGTCGTCTGACGGGACTCTTCGCCGGGAAAGAGTTCGCAGGGCGGGAAGTCCGGATGGTTGGGCGCGTCGGGGAAGTTTTGCGTTTCCAGACACAGCGCGGCGTATTTGTAATATTTTACGCCGTTACAGGACAGCGACCCGTCAAGGAAGTTGGCGGTGTACAGCTGAACGCCGGGCTGA
>JAZUMX010000482.1:0-2198 GCA_045603865.1 Thermoguttaceae bacterium | reverse complement strand
TCGCTGACGGGGATGAACGCGCCGGACAGACCTCCAACTGAGCTGGAGGCGAACAGCCCGCCTTTTTTAACAGCGTCGTTAAGCATGGCGATAGCCGCGGTTGACCCCGGCGCGCCAATGCGGGCGATTCCCAGCGCTTTGAGAATTTCGCCGATACTGTCGCCGATCATGGGCGTAGGAGCCAGCGACAGGTCGACAATGCCGAATTCGATTCCGAGAGCTTTGGCGACTTCGCGGCCGATAAGCTCTCCGCAACGGGTAACGCGGAAACTGGTGATCTTGATTTCTTCCGCCAGTTCGTCGAGCGTTGCATTCGGCTCCATTTCCAGGCGTCGTTTAAGAGCAGACGACACAACGCCGGGACCAGAAACGCCGATGTTAATCGCCGCTTCGCCTTCGCCGTTGCCGGCAACCGCGCCAGCCATGAACGGGGAATCTTCCGGAACGTTGGAGAAAATAACCAACTTCGCCGCGCCGAATCCGCGAGAGCTTTCTGTCGCCTGCGCAATCTTTTTGACGATAACGCCCATCTGTTTGACGGCGTTCATGTTGATGCCAGCCTTGCGAGAAGCGACGTTGACGGACGCGCAAACCTGTTTCGTTTCAGACAGGACTTCCGGCAGCGTGTCGATAATAATCTGATCGGAGACCGTAATTCCCTTTTGGACATACGCCGAATAACCGCCGACAAAGTCAATGCCGCATTCCTGAGCCGATTTATCCAGCGCTCGGGCGATTTGCAATCCGGCAGAACGACCGTGCCCGGCAAGAATCTGAGACACCGCCGACAGAGCGACGCGCTTGTTGATAACGGGAATGCCGTACTTCGCGCCGATTTTGTCGCACGTTTCGACAAGACGACCGGCGTATTTGCGAATCTTGTTGCGAAGTTTGTCACAAACAAGGTCTACATTTGAAGCCGCGCAATCGTTGACGTTCAAAGCCAAAGTTACCGCGCGAACGTCAAGATGTTCCGCATGAAGCATTTCAATCGTTGAAAGGATTTCGTCTGTTCGAAGCATGGGAATTCTGATTGGAAATGAATAGTTAAAATGGTCAACAAGCGATTATTAAGGCGGCGCCGCGCCGTCTTGCTCTCGACTTATTTGAAATTGCGATCTTCCAAGGCTTTAATTTTATCGATTCGAACCTGATGACGACCACCGTCAAACGGGGTTTTCATCCAGATTTCGATAATGCGTGGAAGCGCGTTTTGACTGATCGTGTCTCCGGAAAGACACAGGATATTGAGGTCGTTGTGCCGACGGCTGATTTCAGCAAACAGCTCGTCCTGGCAAACCGCCGCCCGAACGCCTCGGAATTTGTTAGCCGCCAGCGACATGCCGATACCGGTTCCGCAAATTAATACGCCGCGATCGCTGACGCCAGAGCTGACTTTCTCTGCCACCTGCGCTGCAATGTCTGGATAGTCTACGCTGCCTGGACTGTCCGTTCCGCAATCGTCAACGGCGTGCCCCAGCGCGGTGAGGATTTGAGCGACCTGATGCCGCGCGTCAATACCGCGGTGGTCGCTGCCAATGGATACTTTCATAAATTTTACCTGAATACTTAGGATTAAATCAATTTGAAATGTTTGAGTTCAAATGATAATATATTTAATTGTATAGATTATATCAAAAAATTCTTTTATTTCAACCCGGGAGGGAAGAGAAAGAAAATGGAGGCGCTCACAGATATTTTTTCATTGGGGAAGATTCAATCGTACAATTCGCTTTTTCGTTGCAAAAAATGACAACGCCGTTTGTTTTACCGTTAGAATTACAGAAAACAAGCGGCGATGTCAAAATCAATATCCATTAGTAATTCTCTGCTTCAATTTCGAAGAACGCCTGCGGATGCTTGCAGACCGGGCAGACGTCCGGAGCTTTGTCGCCGATGTAAACGTGTCCGCAGTTGCGGCATTCCCAGCGTCGTTCGCCGGTGCGAACCCAAACTTCGCCCTGTTCGATGTTTTGAGCCAGCTTGAGGTATCGCTCTTCGTGCCGTTTTTCAATCAGGGCAACGGCGGCAAACTGATCAGCCAGTTCCGTAAACCCTTCTTCGCGAGCGACTTCGGCAACCCGCTTGTACATATCCGTCCATTCTTCGTGCTCGCCAGCGGCTGCCGCCTTGATGTTTTCCAGCGTGCCGTTGATGCCGTCAAGAGCCTTGAACCAGAGCTTGGCGTGCTCTTTTTC
>JAZUMX010000481.1:0-2240 GCA_045603865.1 Thermoguttaceae bacterium | reverse complement strand
GTTCCCTTTCCTTCGCCTGTTACGCGGAGATAATAAACGCCCGCTGACGATACCGTAATCGTAACTGTTTCGACAATGTCAGCATCCTGCCCGGTATGGGGCGCTGCGGACGCAACGGAGCTGTAGTTGGAATCCGAATCGCAATAGACGTCTACGTGAGCGTTGAGGTTGGTAATATTGTTTTCTGCTGTTGGCGAGTACTCTCCGCCGACGACGAACGTATACGTCCCGGGTTCCAAGCTCACCTGATACCAGTCATAATCTTTATCGATCTTACTCCCGTTGTTAGCGTACGTTGACGACGAGCTGGTAATAACGCCCGACGCGCAAACGCCGGTTGAGTCAACCGTCAAGACCGCAGCGGCAGCGGCGGAATTGTCGTTGTCCGATATGAATGCCAATTGCTTATTAATCAGAGCAATGTCGTCCTCTGTGTTGGTGGATCCTGAATATTCGCCTTTGCTCCATTGAGAAAGAACCTGATGGTACGGATCGCCCATAATCGGTCCCCAGCCGCTGGTTCCGGAATAGTACTCAGAGCTGCCATGACCGTCGTGACTTAATCCGAGCGTATGACCAATTTCGTGCGCTGCTGCGTCGCCGACAAACTTGGGTTCATAATTGGCAAGACTGCCAGGAAAGACAAACGCGGGAGAAAACAGCGAGGAACTGTTTGAAGTTCCATAAAACCAGCTAAAAGATCCCTTAAAAGCAATCCCGCCGACGCTAATTCCCAAAACATCTTCGCTTGATCCGCCAATAGCCGCCCTCATGCCGTACTTTTTGTCATCGTTGGATGTAATAGTCAGGTAGTCAAGAGACGTAAACTGCGTTGTTACGTCAACGTCATAAATAGCGTAATCTTCCGAAACGACTTTCCAAATGAAATAAATATCCTCTGCAGTAAACTCGTCAAGACTCGATGGCGTAACAATGACGTCTTGATTCATATAATTTTCGTCATTATTCCAGTTCGTACCGTACGTTAAATGTCCGTTGAAGTCCAGATAAATGGTCTTGCAGGACGAGTCCGTCGCCCAGTCCGCCTTGGAATGAAGCGTAAAGACGTTTGTTGAAACGCCGTCAATATCGACGTTCCATGTCGATGTATCTTCGGCAGCTGTTACATACGTAAAGACGTCTGACCACGTTGACCCGGACGCCGGCTTGTACTGGTACTGAATCGTCGTACCGGGAATCATGCCAAACGAGCAGTAGGAATCCGTCAGGTTGAGCGTATAATAGTTGGAATACGACGTCCCGTTGACTTCCGTATTATTAAATTTGTACCGGAACGTATAGTTCGTCGCCTCGCCGACGTTCTGCCAGTCAAAAGACAGCGTCCCGTTGGAATAGATAACCGTCGGCGCCATATATGCGCTGTTGGAAATCAACGCGGCTTGAGTCGTTCTCGCCGTTGTGATTGCGTTCCCGTTGGAATCGACCAGAACGTAGTTTGACGCCAGAGAGTTTGCGCCGTTTGTCAGAGCAACGTCAAAGGTTGCGTACTGCAGCCCCGCCTGGTCGGAATCGAAAACGCCGTTGGCTGCCGACAATACCAGGCTCTCCCCGTTCGCGACGCCGCTGAGGGTATACGACCCAAGGGTCGCGCTGAAGTTGCCAGCTTCGTATTCCCGCCCGTTGGCAAGCAAAGACGATATTGTAACAGGCGCCGCTGATATGACATACGAGGACGAGGTTGTGTAGTCGTCGTACCCCGCCGCGCTGAAACAGATCGACAGATTATAAACGCCTGCGTTTTTCATCGTCGGGAACGCGTTGTTGGTCGTCGCCCCGTTGTACGTAACAGTATAGGAATAGGAAACAGCCTCGGAGGTCGTAACGACCGGCGTTTGCGCTGCGCCGTTGTAGAAAACGCCTGACCAGTCAACGTGAATAAAATCCTGCAGCGACCCGGTCGTTGCAGTCGTCGCGCTGATCGTTGACCAGAGGGAATCCTGATAGTCTTCCGACCCCTCTGGAGCTAACGCCTTAAGGCGGAAGTAATACGTCTGATTGGAATCCAGCGAATTGAACGTCGCGCTGGTAACAGACGAGTCCAGCGTTTGCGTTACAACGCTTGCCGAGAAGTCAGAGCTGGTTGAGTATTCCAGCGTATAGCCGAAATTGTCAACGGCAGTCCAGCTTAAGCTGATTGAGTCGGACGTCGGATCGCCGTCAACGGACAGCGCTGGCTGATTCATGTAAATCGCAGGCTGGTATTCGTACGCGCCGATGTC
>JAZUMX010000480.1:0-4847 GCA_045603865.1 Thermoguttaceae bacterium | reverse complement strand
CGCTGGAATTATGATACCGTTAGAGTTTACCAACCGTTGAAAGGCGGTAACGGAGTTCGCGTAGCGAACGTAGTTACGCTTTGAACCGCACACGCACACGGATGAGCCTGCACGGGGCAGTCCCCTGCCGCACAGAAGTCTCACGCAAAGTTCGCGAAGTCCGCAAAGTTATTAATTGGAGAACGCTTTGCGGCGGAAGCCTCCAAAAATTTATGAACGCAGGAAAGCCCGCTTGAACAACTGGATCGCGGCTGTATCAGCCGCCAAAAAAATCTCACGCGGAGGCGCGGAGACGCGGAGGATTTGTCTGTGCGTCTCGCACCCCGGCACCTATTGCCTACTGCCTTTTCCCCTTCATTTCCCCCATTTTCTCAAAATTTTTCACTTTTTTTCAAAAATTTTCCCATTTACCGCTTTTCGATTGCTAAATCTAGTGTATAATACTTTTAATGTAGAAAAACGATATTCCATTTTGCGCCCGGGCGTTCCGCCGCAAAAGTCGTATCAATAACCGTGTACCAGTTTTACCCAAATAGAAGGAGTAAAATAATGGCTAAATCTAAAGACTGCCCATTCTGCCCCCCCCCCGCATTTTAACATGCGGCAGATTTGTTCTTTTTGCAATTCTTTTTGTTGCATTCTTTGCTTTGTTCTTGAGTTTTGGCGGCGTTGCAATCGCAGACGAATGGGATTCTCTTAACACATTTTTCTCTGATAACTATCAGGTTAAAGCAAATAAAACAGGAGCTAACATAAACGATGCGTCTAACAATTCAGAAGGGCGTTTTGGCGATGGTTTACTCGGTTCCCTTAATTATGGCATTTCAAATAAGAAAAGTGATAATCAAGTACAAGTGAAAAATCCACAAGGTTCCCTTCTTCTTGCAGCAGCTTCATCACAAAACAACATCCATGTTTCGCCATTATTTGATTTTGGAACGAACCTTGGTACGTCTACGCCATCTGAAGAAGGAGGACGATCATACGAAATTGATCTCAGAATTAAACCCGCATATAATAATATTACTGTAGATTCTTGGGCTGCAATTATGGTAGGATTATCCAGTTCCAAGCAGTATTCTACCATTTTAGCAAGCGATGGCGTGGGAATTTACTTTCGTAATAGCGGCGCTTATTGTATTTATAATGGGGCTAGTAGTGTAAAAACCGGTACTGTAACTTTAGATAACGGTTGGGTAGATGTAAAAATTCAGTATACAGTTCCTAATTTTAGCGGAGGTGCGTCAGAATTTAACATATACCTTAATAATACGTTTGTAACATCGTTCACACGTAATATAAGCGGTAATTATATACAATTTGAGAGCGCTTCGCAGAATGGCGGCTATGCTTTAAATCTTTATACTGATTTAACCGTTAAATCGTCTGCGAATTACAATTACGATATTTCCAACGCCGACGTTTTTGCGCTCGATAAAAACTGGACGACGAACGGTCTGGATAAACGCGACGTTGTTTTCCAGTCGGCTCGCGATGGAGCGACTGAAGCGGAACATACCGGATCTATAACGATGGGCGCTAATACAACCATTGACGTTGCTTCCGGTTTAACGCTCCTTCAGTCAGGCGGCATTACCGGACAATACACTCTTACTAAGACTGGCGAAGGTACGCTTCAAATCAACGCCGCTCAAAATGCTGTTGACGTGGAAAGTTTAGTCATTTCCTCCGGTCGGTTGGATATGAAAGAATACTTCAAAGGCGACCTTGAAATTAACAACACCGCAACGTTCTCGCCGGGCAATTCGATTGGAATGCTAAATCAGACAGGCGATTTTACTTTAGACGAAGGCGCCACGTTGTGGCTGGAAGTTGGGAAAGACGGCAATTCAATTTATACTGACATTCTGAATGTTACAGGCGACACGATATTTGAAGACGGTTCTATTATCAAAATCGCGTTGGATTCCAGCTATGATAACGCCTTTGAAGACGGCGAACAGGTGGATATTCAGCTTCCGACTGGAATTAAAGGCGGCGATGGAAACGATCTCGATATGGATAATCTTGTTTTCCAGTCGAGTATGTTTAATCTGGTTGGGTACGATGCCGGTACAGGCTATTTGTCCGTTGTTTATTCAGCGCCGACTGCTGGCGTTCCGGAACCGTCGACATGGACGCTGCTGATTCTCGGCGCCGCGGGGCTGCTGTACGTTCGGAAAAGAACTCGTAAATAGTCGTTACGCAAGCGTAAAAGAATAACGTTAAAGCGGGAGGAAACTCCCTCTTTTTGTTTGTCAGGTATTAAGCCGCAAAGAACGCAAAGAACGCAAAGAAATTTTTAAAACTTCGCGAACTTTGCGAACTTGGCGTGTGGATTCTTCGGCGGCAGAGACTGCCGCGAGCCGGCTCATCCACGTACCAGCGCGGGGCAAAGATTATCCCTTGACGGCTTTAACCGTCAAGTTGTAGCCCGAGCCGGGCTACATCCAAGGGGCGTTTATGACTTACGTAATACGGTATTTCACCCTTCGAACATCCATTAACCAATCGGCGAAAATCCGTCTAATCCGTAAAATCCGTGAACGGACTGACCCGCTCACAACCCGCTTAACTCCTAACTCGTTTCCGAACGTAGAGCAGCCCAGCAGCGCCGAGAATCAACAGCGCCCAGGTCGACGGTTCTGGAACGGCAATCTCCGGTCCCGGCTCAGGAGCGCCGCGACCGATGAGAAACAAACCCTGATTTTTACGTCCTACCAGCTGGAACATTTCTCCGTAATTCCCGCTCAGAGCGCTGGAATAATCTTTGTCTTTAGCAAAATTGATGTCGTCTACCAACTGATATTCAGCGCCCTCTTTCGCCCAGGATTCGGCATCGCGGTTCAAAAAAACAAGATCAACAATCGCGCCTTCGTTTAGAGTAAACGTATAACTTGGACCGTCTTCAATGACGAACGCGTCGAAATTCTGCTGATCGGGATTTTCATTATAGGAGTCGAATTCAAACAAGGCAATTCCAGCCGCTTGAATTGTTATGTCAGACCCTCGAGTCATATACTCTCCAATTGAAAGACCGGGAGAGAACGTTGCGCCGGATTCAACCTGAATGCCGTTCTGGAATGTGCCAAAATAACCTTCACAATCAATTCTGCCGGAGGATATAACCCAACTTTCAGCCCGAACGCCATATAACGCTTCTGAATAAATTTTCAACGTTCCGTCGCCGGACTTGATCAGTTTATCGACGGTGTTATAGATTTTTGTTGCATCGGTAATCAAAATTGTTCTTTCTCCGCTGGTAACTTCATACGTCAGCTCGGAACCAACTACATACACTTCACCATTGGCAACAACTGCATCGTCTTTTAGCGTCAGACTTCCTTTCGATACCTCAATCTTGCCTGTACACGTATTGGCGCCGGACAACGTTAATGTGCCGTCGCCCGTCTTAAACAGATTGCCCGTTCCAGAAATAACGCCTGAAAACTCTGAATCACGACTATTATCAAGAATAACTCCAGTTGTATCAGTCGTATTGGCATTAAGAATTCCGCAGCCTGTCAAGTTCGACAGAAAAGCCCCTCCCATAGGAGCTTTGACGGTTAACACGCCATCTTGCTGAATTTCTACGTACGAATTCACTTTAATACAATTGCCTCGCTCAAGAACAAGCTCGCCTTGAGCAATTGTTAAAACATTAACGGAATTGCTAAACACCACAGTTGTCGACTGCGGAATTGTCAATGCGCCTTGACCTGTTTTAACTACAATATTTGAATCCTTACTTGCATCCCCTTTAACATTAAAATACTTTGTTATTGATTGAGAATCAGAAATATTCAGCGTTAATGTATATCCATTAAGAATCAAATCTTTATATGGGGTCAAATTCTGTTGAGCAAATTCATCTACATTAGTAACTGTTGTCGGCTCGCTCAGATTATATTCATATTGCGCTTGACAATTGCTTTTTGATGTCAGCAAAGCGCACACAAGGATGCAAAACGCAAACCTGCCGTATATAAAAAAACGACTCAGAGGAAAATTGTAAAATATTTTAAAGTTCATAATTTAAAACGCTCGATTTTAAGGTATCGTTTTTTAAGCTGGTTTCCCATACATTTAGACAATTAAATCAAAATACAGCTTATAAAAAACATATTTTTAATTTACCGTCTCCCTTAACATCCATTTCACGAATCGATATGATCAATCAATGCAAACAAATTGACTATCGCCGTTAGACAGGCAATAACGAAACAATGGTTAAAGCGTTTCAGGAATTGTTAACAATCGGCTGCTTAAACGCTCATAACCGTCATTTCTCAGCTGTCATCAATCTATAGGCGAATGAATAAAAATCGCCCATATTGCTTAGACTATTTATCAAATGATTTTGTTCCGATGGGAGGTAAAAAGGTTGTAACTCATTAAAATCCTCCTTTCTTGGGTTAGCTGCGTATTAACGCCTTTTACACAATTTCAATTTAAACAAAAACAATTTTGTATAAGATAAACGCAAATCAATAATCAGCGCTTACTCAGGGCAGGTGTTTAATAATGCCATCAAGTTTACAAGTTCTATATATTTTAGGAAAGATAACATTTGTCAAGCATCCAAGTATTAAAATCTTCAAAAAAGCTAAAAATCTTTTAAGTCATGTATATATTACATAAATACTTAGAAAACCAGACAGGCGTGCTGGGTATAGCGGGTTTTCTCCCAGCAGCGCCCTGAATCCTCCCCAAAAATTTACCAGTAATAATCCGTTTCCCTCAATGGGGGCGATAAATCTCTCGTAGCGAATATAGGTAGTTTTTCATTGATGAATGCGCCTGATTCACTCTTGCACTGCGTTTTAAGTCGGACGTAGCCATGTCGT